>CAZHGM010000001.1:0-15799 GCA_964532145.1 uncultured Candidatus Saccharibacteria bacterium
TCTTGGCAAGGACTACCCTGCATAATTACGCCGCAGAGCTGGTGCTGCAGCTTATTGTCGTGAGGCCGTTCGACTGCACGAACTGCACTGCATTGACGGGTACATCTCCAATCCGAATCTCGAAGTGGAGGTGGGGACCGGTGGAAAGCCCGGTTGAGCCAGACAGGGCAATCTGGCCGCCTTTCATCACCGTCTGTCCGGGCTGGACAGAAACAGATGACAGGTGGGCGTACACCGACTCGACAGTCCGATTCTGGCCTGAAGGATCGACATGTCGCAGAACGATGCGATTACCGTAGCCACCACTCCAGCCCGCCGACACGACAACACCATTTTGCACGGCGTAGACCGGCGTACCGGTATGCACGCCGATGTCGTCACCGGCATGAAGACGCCATACGCCCAGGATTGGGTGACGGCGCATACCGCACCGTGACGTCTGGTTGATCATCGTGAGAGGCAGCTGCCAGCTGCCTGTGGTTGACTCAGAAGGCGGCCCTGTAGTCACCGCTTGTTGCGGCAAAGGACGGGTAGCCGTGAGCACATCGCCGGTAGCAATGATGCCCTTTAGTGGCCGTACCTTAATCCGCTTGCCAGTCGATGGAGCGTCGAGGATGTTGCCATCCCCAATGTAGATACCGACGTGATGAGCTTCGCCGTTCGCCGACAAGAAAACCAGATCACCCGGTTGGAGTTTACTGGTTGCCTGATCGTAAGCAGCTTGGTCATCAGCAGGTGACCAGCGCACTCCATCAACCGTTGGAGTAGCCTTGCGCTGCTCTTCAGCAGTGCGCGGGAGGGTAATCCCGGCCTGCTTCATGGCCCATTGAGTGAACCCTGAGCAGTCGAAACCCCTGCCGGGAGTCTCGTCACCCCATGCGTATGGGACTCCAATCTGGGTGCGAGCAGCTGCCATGACAGCTTGCACACTTTCCGGCTTTGACTGACCACCGGGCAGCGTGCAATTGAGTGGTGCCGCGGCCTGAATGGCCGACGAACCGCTCTTGCCAAAGCTTACTCCTTGTGCCAGCGCTGATGTTACCACCATATAGCTATTGGCATAGGAGTTTTCAGGACTATTGTAAGCACCAGCAGCCGGCCGTTGAATCTTTTCGGCAAGTTGTTGCCAGCCCGTTGCTCCTGTTGAAGCGTAGGACTGCCAATTCGGCATGTCGGTCAGCCCAGGGATGTGTACCCCATTGACTGCCGGACCGCCAACCAAAAACATCTTGGTCGCCCAAACTGGATCCTGACGATTCGCAGCCGACCCGTACAGGGCAAGCTGCTGAAACAACCCGACGGAAGAGCCGTCACCGCCGGGTAGATTTATCAGCTTAGTTTCCTGATAAGCCACCGTGGCAGCGAAAACCCCAACCCAATCGGGTAATCCAAGCGATTTGGCAGTCGCAAGTATCTTCCCGGCATTACTGGCCTGCTCGTGAGACAGCTGCGTCGTTTTCAGTTTGGCGCCAGACAGAGAAACTCTTGTGAAGTCACCTGGCGTGCACGAAAGCGTGCCGCTCGTAGCGCTACAGCCAGCGAGTAATAGTGAAGCGATCGTGAGCACTAGGGCAATATTACGCCGGTTCATCAGCGATCACCACCCATCTGCTGCCAACCTTCTGCCAGGTAAGTTCGCGTCGTTCACTTCCGGTGTTTTTACCGCCGGAAGTGTAAGACACGGTGACCACCATGGTTACGAGCGAGTTGTCGTCGTACACGTCGCTATAGCCAACTGCGGCGACAGTGGCTGTCGTCGGAGGCATGTTGCTCAGCTTGGCCGCCTCCGTCCGAGCAGCGATGTCCCGTTCGAGCTCCTTTCTCAGTTTGCTCTTTGCAAGGGACTTCAGCCCGGCGACACGTTGTACAGTGGTTAGGGACGGATCGAAGCTATACACGTTCTTCACATACAGCGTGATGGATTGCCGAGGTATTGGTTCTTCTTGCTGTCGTGAGGACGTACTCGCACTCGGAACAGTTGGCACACTACTGGTGCGCTGTTGATTACTAGACGGTTGCGCCTCTCTCCCAGTCTGCACTGGGTGAAGTGAGAGGAAGGCCAGTCCAGTAATCGCAAGTATTACCAGCGCCAGCGTGAACATCACCTCAGACCGACTCCAGTGCTTCATCGTCCACTCCTTCCTTCACTCGTTCTTCGATAGTCCGGGTCAGCTCCTCGATATACCGGATGTAGAGAAGCTTTTCGCCGACCTTGTAGTAGCGCTGCAGCAACTCGCGGTGAGCAAGCTCTGTGTTGAACTTCTCGGTCAGCTTTGGAATTGTCATGACCTGCATTCGAATCGTTGGAACGCCTGGCAGGATGAGGTAGAATTCCCCAACATTCAGGTTTGGCAACGATTTGATTTGGTCTTCATTGAGATCTTCTCCGAAGAACTTCCGGATGTCGTTCAAGGCATTGGATGTTTGACGTCCAATAAACCACACCTTGATCTCATTGATGATGTTAGCTCCCTTACCGGCGCCATCTTCGTTCGAGATCGCTTGGAAGAAGTCACCAAGGCGATGCCAGACCATGACACCAGTACGGTCTCCCTCTCGACGTGTCTTGCGATCAGCGTACTCAGCGGCAACGAACTCAGAGTTTTCCCATGGTCGATATGCTTCATCTGTTGCCACCACATGGGCGACCAACTCTGGCAATCGTGGGCCTGATGCCGCCTCATTCTCAGGATGCGGTGTGGCCGCAGCCTGGTAGATTGAGGCCAGCACAATCTCGATGACTGAACGGAAATCACTGCTGATGCCGTGATAGTCGATCGAGACAATCCGCTGAGTAATAAGGTTGAAGTTTTCCTCTCCATGGTCTTGCCCGTAAAGCAAACGACCGTACTCTCCATCCTCGAAGAGTTGAAGTGCCAGCTGAAGTGTCGATGCCGCTGCAAGACGGTTACGATAATCAGCATCTGCTTGCTCGTACGCCAAACGCTCGGCATACGGCATCTTAGCGCGTTGCTGGGAAGACTTACCCTCCACTCCGGTCGCGGGGTTGTACTTAGCGAGTTCCCGACGAAGGCCAGGAAGGGAAGGATCGTTGCGTGCTGTTTCCATGACGCGCAGACAGGCCTTAAGTACAGCATCTTCTTCGAGAGTAAGGTCTCGCTTGAGTCTGAACCTCAGGAGACGCGCCACGAGAGTGTATTTCTCGTCGAACGTCATAAGGAATCGACGCGACAACGGGTTGAGCCGCATCCTGCCGGGCACAATAACCTTGCACCCAAGCAAGCCTTCGACGAGCGGAGTTACCTCCGGGTCCTTGCGGTTTGTCCGCTTGTAGCTGTCGATCTTGATGCGACAGATCTCTCCATCCTTGCCCACATCAAGGTTTGACCATAGATAGAGTAGAAGGTAGAGCAGGAATGTCTTGCCGAATCCTTGCTCGCCAAGGATACCGACATCCTTGATACGCAGTTGTGGCAAGATTTCCTTGAGGATATCAAGATCTACTGCGATGAGCTCGTTGTTTGAGTCGAGGGATATGCCTATTGGGATTCCTGGCAGATGCGCCCTTGGCCGACCAAGAGCATGCCAGCACAGCGATGCTTGGGCCGTATCACGATATGGAGCAATCCTACCGAGTAGTCGCCTGGACATATATTTCTCCTTTGTTTGTTTCTGGAAATGTTAAAGAGTCACCAAAATACCGTGCTGAATATCAGCTCCAATACTCTGGGATAATTTCAGAACAAATTCCGCTATTGTCTCAAAGTATTCGTTACAAGTTTGGAGGAAGGTGGGCGTAAGACGACATTACTATGTCTCTCACGCCCACCAGCACACCTCCTTTACATGCTATAGCACTATCGTCGATCTTGACCGAGCAGTGCGACCATCGCATCCTCGATATCTTCAGGCTTTGTGAGCCACTGGAGGGAGAGGATATTCAGGACATTGAACTCCGCATCTCGTTTGTACAACTCCAGCTCTTCCAAACTGCCAGCGTATATCACGAGTAGATGATACGAATCGATCGGACGAGAACCCGAATTGTGCAGTTCACGGCGGGCCGCTTCTGCCTTGCGAATCGCGTCGTCTATTTCTGGACGAGAGAGATGCTGGAAGGGAAGTTGGGCATCGAAGCCTTTAACTACTACTTCCCTGGCCGCACCCCGACGCCGTACTTTATCCGCACGCAGCAGTCGGCTCACCGTACCGGCAGTGAAGCTGAACTCACCACCGAAGTCCAGCATCTCGTCCTGCAACCCAGCTGGGAGATCCGGACGAGCTACCGATGAAACATATGCCGCTGCAATCCAGACGCCATTGACGCAAATCCAACCGGAATGGTCCTTGGTATCCGTTGCTACCGACAGAGGCAGCGGGAATACGGTATCCCGCTCCGGCTTGATAACGCCCACTCGCGCCATTTCCTCATCGCGTGCCAGCCGTAGCTGCCGCCCCCACTGATGACCAGGGTTGACAACTTTTGCAGCCAGTTCAGCAAGCTGAAGATGGTCCATGAACGCGGCATCAACATCATTCCGCAGGTACGCATCGACGATGAGACGGGCAAGCCGCCAGATGTCGCTGTTCATGAACAGGTGCGGGTCGCTCAGGTTTAGTTTCCGACGCCCGAGAAATCCAACCCGCGGCCAATGCATCGTCACTGCAGAGTAATACTGCGTTTCGCCCGCCAGGCTGGTCAATCCATCCTGACAGGCATAGGCATCACGCACTGGCTGAGGATCCGTGTCATCATGTGGAGCTTGCGCAGCGGCCGCTCGTGTCAGTTGCGGGTTTAGGCGTGTCCTGTTGTAGCGAATTCCATCCTCCCTGTTGGCAGGATGGAATGTCCTCGCTTGTACGAAGAAGATATCGGCTTTCGGAAGTGCTGACAGTGCTCGCGCAAGTGCTTCCACGAGCAGTAGCTCTTCCGCAAACTTCGTGGCACGATCTCCACCGGACCAATTACGGCTTGCGCCGCGGCGGTCCATGACTACCGTGAGAGTATCACCACGGTAACTCAGGAGGGGGAGCGTGCTTAATGCCCCACCTGCCGAAAGACCAGTAGCGGTTACTATCTGCATATTCGGTAGGCAGCTTGACTGGGACTTACCTTGTCTGCGAAGCGGATGGGCCAGCATCACCCCTCGATCTTTCCGATTCCAGGTACTGGCTATCCACCTCCCTATACGAGCATGCACAGTGATGTCATCCGTAATGGGGATGCCCCACACTAAAATGAACATCACCGTGACAACGAACACCACGAGGTTCGCCGTTAACTTGAGAGCGAGAAACCCCAGGACGATCGCAAGCACCCAACACACGACGTGGAAGGGAACGATCGTTACTCTTCGCTGGGTAGGCACCCGATGCGATACGTTGCTCACTGTGATCTACCTCCATTCCTTTGTCGCGAGGTGTGAGCCGGCTGCTGAGAAATATCTTCCTCACCAACTGCTGTAGAATGCTTCCTACGTGATCCTGGCGTAGGAAGCTCATGTGGAGCTCGCTCCTCTCCAACCTGCCGACGATCGACAGGCCGATGGATAGGGGCTGGCTGCTCGACATGCTCGACTCGAGACAAGTCGTCATCAGGATGGTTGATGCCTTCATCCTCTTTTTTGTCCGAAAGTTGCCTACGGGGCGGCGGCAGCGTATCAGGCCGCGACCGTTGAGTAGTGGATGAAGGATGCTGCTCGTTCTGTCGGTCTTGTTGCGTATTCGAATCACCATCTTGGGCGCCATCCTGCGAACGAGACAACTGCCTATCACGCCATGGGAGAATTGACGTTATGCGCCGCTGTCGTGAATTTGGCTGGGGTGGTGCCTCTGAGCTAGGCGGACTGTCTGAGGTACCCTCCCGCCAGTTGCTGATCTGTTGTTTCGTGGCCTTAGCTACCTCAGTAGCCTCAGCTTTGACGTTCCGGAATACCGCCTTAGCGAACCGGTGGCAAGCGTAGAGAGCGGTTGTCGTTAGGAACGCACCCGCAGTCGCATCGCTGCCAAACACAATGTCGGATGTACCGAATGACATCGCAAGGACCAGCATAAGCACCATAGAAGAGGTAATCGACCAGATCACAAAGTGCTTAGCGAACCCCCATAACACTGGCCCGGTTCCCGGCACCCAACGCAGTATAAAGCCACCCACCCCGACAATTATCGTGGCGAATAGCGCTGCCAATACCGCATACAGGATTAGGCGAAGCTCAAAGAGAAATACTGTCTGGACAATTCCGAGGAAGAAGTCCAGCTCAGCATGGCCCGAAAGCTTATTGAGACGTTCTGCCAACGCATCTGCGCCAGCTCCACCTACCGCCAGGAACATAAACCACTGCCCGATAAGATCGAAGAGTGTTTTTGCGCCTAGCAAAATTGCCGGAAGGCTAGTGAAGAGCACGAAGATGACGAGGAGGCTTTTGAAAAGCTCGAATACCTCCTCCATTGGCTTACTGGAATACACCGCTCGCACAATCCGTCCGATGAACTCGAACGGCACGATGAAAACTGCAAACCAGAACACCACCGATAACCAGTCAAAGTACTGCTGGGTAATCAGTTTTGCCGTGGTTGGATGAGCCAACTCTTTCGAGACAGACTCAACCAACAAGTGTCGTGGCGAAGAAGGCATTGAGGGTAGTGAAGGCATAAAACTCCCCAACCACCCAGTGAAAGCATCCCACCAGCCCATTTTTTACCTCCTTAGGTTATGGTATAGGGAGTTTGCTGAGTGGCGCCCCGATGAGGGGGCGCCACTCAGGCTACTACTGACCGAGACGCTTGATGAAGCTTGCGATTCCCGGAATGACTTCTGGGGCAGCCCAGATGATCACGAGCATAAGCCCCAATGCCACAAGCCACCAAGCTCTCTTGTTGGACGCGGCCTTTGCAAGCCCGGTGAGAATCATGATGAGACCCACGAACAGCCCGATGAGTCTGGCGTTTGCCCAGAGGCTCTCCAGGATTGTGGTCAACTTGGTGTCTGCCTTGCCACCATTGATATCGAAGCCGTCCTTGCCCTTGATGGTTGGACTGGGCGAGGGGTCCGCTTGAGACAGACCCGACAGAACGGTTGTTGCGTGCGCAGCCATAGCGGCCGCGAGGGTAGTGAACACTTGTTCACGCTCCTTCCGCAGTCGGCTCGGCCGGCTGCTGTTGTGGGTTTTCCCGCAGCCGGTCGGCATTGGGAGTTAGTGCAGCGTCAGGTAGGTACCGCGCCACAATTCTTGCACGGATGAGACGCCGCACTTTTTCAAGGTCGACGTTTCGTTGAGTTGCAGCTCGCACAACCAATTCCCGAAGCAATTGTTGTATAAGATGAGGAGACAGCGCATCGTCGAGCAAACACACCACCGCAGTCGCAGCCTGACCATTCCCATGATCGGCTACTCGTAGATGGTTCACGCGAGTACCGTAGGTGATTCCGTGAACATTTACCCGATTCTCGGCATATGCGCATACCTCTTCGTAATCGTCTGCACTGCTCACGATGACCGAAGTAACGACTTTACGCCGAAACTGACAGGTCAAATCAAGACACGCATCCAACAGTGAGCCCATCGCACGCAGATCATCTTTCGTTTTCCCGGCAGGGAAAACGAGGACATCCGATATGCGTATAGTCTCTGCCACAGACGATTCATTCGCCACGATGATTGTGACAACAGCGTCCCCGAGGTTGTTTTGATCCGCCATCACTATCTCCACAACCCCGTTAGTGCGGTCGTGAATTTCATGGCGAATCAACTTAGCCAGTGTCATGCCTAAATCAGTGTCGCGGGAGATAATCCCCACGCTAAACCGAAATGGCTGCCACTGAGTAGCTCCATCGACAATGAGAGGCGAGAGAATGCGTTTCAGCCAGAGGTTGAATTTCTTTGTCTCCATATCCTGCCGCACTGGCGGCGAGCGATGTCTACAAGTAGCAATATTTGTCCAGGACCTTCTCCCCTTAGCTGCAAGGTTACGAATCCTCGCAAACCGTTGAGGCATAGCAGGGACATAAGCGAGCACATCCTCAGGAGTGAGGACTTTATCAGATGTCATTGAAACTCCTTAAAGAGCCGTATGTTTAGCATGTAATTTTTAAGGTGCGCATCATTTTGGACGCCCCTTTGGCTCAACGCGCCCTACATACGTGAGGGCGTTATTTGTGTCACGAAATCGATAAATTATTATCAAAATCGCGACACAAATAACTGACTGCGGAGCTACTAATAGCTGCACCAAAATGCCGGATTATCATCCGGTAAATACCACTGTATGCGCGTCACATCGTGACGGTCAGCAAGTGAATACTGAAGCAAATACCGAACGAGAATGATGACGTGTTCATTCTTTTTGGTTAATTGTTTCTATTTCACATACCAGACTAACAAAACACCCATTATTTGACAATATTGCAAGTTTAGATATTCGTGGTATTGCATCTTTTATGAAATCATTGTTTCACAATATTCCGTAATGATGATTACAAAATAAAATATGAGTATGTTATAGCTATGATATTTAGATTATGCTTATCGGGGTGATAGTATTTGACGGACCAACCTTACTACAGGGGCAGTAAATTGCTCTTCGTTTCGGGTGTAGGAGTTATCAACGCTTAATGCGCCGATTTTACGAGCCGCATTACACGCACTAGCAAGTTCTGCTTCTGTATGAGGGTGTAGTACATCAAACAACAACGCTCCGGAAATCGGCAAGGACGGGTAGAGCGGGCGACGCGCGTCGGCACTGTTTCGGTTGTCAATATCGACAACTTGTTTGAGCAACGCGACGGCCTCAGCTTGCGATAATGAGTCAAGAGGGCCGAATAATTTCGTCAGTCGCCTCGCTGCCGTCAGAGAACTACAACTCACATCGATTGCCAGAGGGTAGCGTACTAATCCATCACGTTCAAATACCTTGCCTTTTTCAGTCCAGGCTCGGCCGTCAAGGATAATAATACCCGTGTCTCGAGCGCGTTTGATCTCATCTTCGAGTAGTTGTAGTACTGATTTTTGAGCAACCTGGCTTTTGCCAACCATACCCGATGCGTTATTCACAACAGGTGTATAGTACACCGTGTCTAGCTCTTGTTTGGCCATTGTGGAAACGGCGGACAACCGTCCGAGTACACGTTCGTAAAAATCAGGCTGTGCAAGCTGTATACCGATCGCTTCGACATCTTCAATATCGCCGCCGGCTTTCAGGTATTCATCAGCGATCACACGAAATTTGAGCCCCTGATCGATCAACACTACATCATGATCAGCCCGCAGGTCCGCCGTAAGCGCTCGCGCCAGTGTCCCTTTGCCACTCCGCGCCTGGCCTTGAACAGTCAACAGTATCGGCAGAGATTCGGAATTGCTGGGTGAAGACGGTGAAGCCATTTATATTATCAAATCATATCTCATCATGAGGATCAACCCCATAGCATGATATGCCGACCTCGTCTCCGTACGGAGCCAAGGCGGCATTGAGATGGGATGTTAGTCATCGCCGAGCCACTCATCAAGTGGCTTACCTGCCCGAATGGCCTCAACAAGGCCAAAGGGAAGGTCGACTTTCTCATGCCGTGTATGCCGCTGAGGCACGCCATCAGCATCGACCAACGCACTATCCTCCACTCGTGAACCGCGGGGCTTTCCGCCCGAGCTCGCACGCTCTCCCCTATGGGTCCGTGACCACCCAGTATGTTTCTCTCCCATATTTCACCTCTCGTGTCGAATGGATGTTGATACATTATAAGGCATAAGGGGTCATGTCAATCCCATATTCCTTGACATATCGCCATGAGTGTACTATACTTATAGCTACGGTGATTCTATTATCACTAACCTGGGATCGGACATACAGTGTTCCACTAGGTTACCGAAACAGCTGTGCCCAAGCCGAGAGAGCGAATAACGCATCGGGATAAGCATTCGCAGACTAATGCGAATCGTTTACCTCTATACGTTAGGCGCTTTTTGAGTAGGAAGCTATTCTAGCCAAAGAGTGTAAACAACCATACATTATTGACAAATTTACCAATATTTGTTTTAATGTATTCATACTATGTCAGTCGATTTATATCCAGACATTGATATGGTACATTGACAAGCTAGGAATATCTCTGTGTCGCCTTTTCTCTACTAGATAGAAGTAGCAGGTGAAAGGCGACACAGAACGGTCGCGCATCCAGCCAAATAGGAGAAGTGATGTACGACGACTACGGTCGAAACGACAGAAAAGAAGCCAACCGCTGGTTCGGCCTCGGTGTGGTCTGGTGGATCGTGATCTTCGTGATCTGCGGTCTGCTCACCATTTCCGTCTGGGCCTTCCGTGTGGGGACAAGTGAGACGAAGGGTCAGGGCGACGCTCAGATCCAGAAGAACTCAGCGAACAACTGGGTGAATGCCCAGCGAGAGTTCAACCGGCTCTATCAGGAAATCCAAGCCGACGATCGCAAGATCAACGATGCTTGGACGGCCTCCATTGCCAACCCCGATGATGCGGTCCTCAAGACCAATTACATCGGGCTGAAGCAACACTGCAACACGCTTGTCGGCGATTACAACACCAATGCGCGGTCATTCCTCACCGAGGACTTCCGCGACGCTGACCTTCCCGAACAAATCAATATGGCCGATTCGGCCACAGACTGCAAGGAGGACACGAAGTGAAGAAGAAGGCCATCGCCCTGTTCGTATCCATCTTGGCGATGTTCGCCATCATGGGCAACGCCTGCACCACAGGTGATTACGAGCAGCGCAAAGACCAGAACAAAACGAAGCTCATCACTGGCGAGAGTCAGGAGCAGAAGAATCTCAAGGAGAAGCTTCGTCGTGATGAGGCGTCCGCCGACAAGATCGGCTACGTCTACATCATGAGCTTCGGAAAGTTCGTGGGCTACTACACCATCAAAGGGAAGATTTCCGCCGATGGCTCGCAGCTGAACCCGCAGGATGACATCATCTGTCGATTCAACAGTGGAGACAGCTGTCAGGCCGTCGACGGGCCGCAGGATGACAATACCTACGGCGACGGCGATCCCGGCATCTTCTTCTTCACAACGGAGGGTGCAATGGTGGTCACAAATCTCGACTACCTCTACGCCGACCAGCCCGTCCCGGCTGCGATCGACGTACCCAAGCTGAACCCGGCCAAGTGACCAGTGTCACCGGCAGGAGTCTTCGGGCTCCTGCCGGTGCGCTGGCACCATTCCTAGCTTGTCTACTCAACGATTTGCTCGAATTTCGAGCATAGCGCAGAGTAAGCTACAATTATTCGTATGAAACTCTACTCCTGGAACGTCAATGGCATCCGCGCGGTGGTGCGAAAGGGCGAATTTCAAAAATTTATCCTGAGGCACGAGCCGGATATTTTGTGCTTGCAGGAGACAAAAGCCGAGCGGGGACAAGCTGAAATTGATCTAAGCGGTTATGAAGAGTACTGGAATTCATCCCGCACGAAAAAAGGCTACTCTGGCACCGCAATCTTCACCAAGGTGAAGCCCATCGCTGTTATAAACGACATCCCGGGTGAAATCGCCACCAAATTTGGTCTTGTCGCCGATAAATATGGTCACAGCAACGACGAGGGCAGGGTGATCGCCGCTGAATTCGACGACTACTACGTGGTAACAGCCTACACCCCCAATGCCAAAGACGACCTCAGCCGTATCCCCCTACGTGAGCAGTGGGACAAAGCCATGATCGCATACTGTGATGCGTTGCAAGCGCAAAAACCGGTTTTGTACTGCGGTGATATGAACGTCGCCCATACCGAAGATGACCTAGCCAACCCCAAGCCTAACCGCGGTAAAAAAGGTTTCACGCTCGAAGAACGTGGTGGTTTTGACAACTGGTTGGCGGCCGGATTTGTCGATGTGTTTCGTCGTGATCACGATGGCAATGGTTACTACACGTGGTGGAGTCATTTTGCTAACGCTCGGGGTCGCAACGTCGGCTGGCGGATTGATTATTGGCTAGCAAGCAAAGAGATCGTCATCAAGGTCAAAAACCCAGAGATTCACGCTGATGTCATGGGCAGCGACCACTGTCCGGTCAGTATAGAACTCTAAGGCCTGCTACAATAGAGCTATGCTAAGCCAGTCAGTTCAAGAACGACTTGATACCGCCCGAGTGTTGCAGCTTCAGTATCGTTCAAATGCTCAAGTGTCATCACAGCTACATGACAAAACGCTTGTCATGGTGGTTGCCCCGACCGCAACAGGCAAATCATATCTCATGCGCCAGGTTGCCGAACAGGACCCCGAATGCGGCCGAGTCAAAGATTTTACCACGCGCCCGCCGCGGGAAGATGACCAACCAAACGCGTTTGATTATTACCCCCATGATGACGTCAGTGTATCCCGCTTGCTTGACCGCATTCATAACCAAGAAGTCGTGCAGTACATGGTTCATCCCACAACAGGAGCATTATACGGCAGCGAGCTAAGTGGCTATCCGGCGAGCTATAACTTTCTTGAGACGATTTCCAGTGTAGTCACCGTTCTGCGGCTATTACCGTTTAAGCGGACAGTTGTGATTGGTGTTGTCGTTGATCTTGAACAATGGAAGCAGTGGTTCATGAAACGCTACCCTGATATCTCGAGTGACCGCACGAAACGTTTGCAGGAGGCCGTAACATCACTGGAGTGGCTAACAGATACAACACATGCTGACTTAATACACTGGGTGATTAACGATCCTGCGAGGGACTGCACTTCAACAATTCTCGATATCGTCAAAAATAATGCGCGGGGCGACGACGGCCGGGCAATGGCACTCGATATGCTTGGCTGGGCCAGAAACGAACTAGCAACGGCACTATAGATTAATAACGCTATAATGGTACTATGAAAAGTTTTAACGGTAAGTCATATGCTGTATTTGACATCGACGGTACACTGTACCGCTGGCAATTGTTTCATGAACTCGTCCAGGAGCTGACATTTACCGATGTTTATCCGGATAATGTATTCCATGATATTAACGAACGTTGGAACAAATGGCGCGGCGGATCGCTTTCATTTGATGCATACGAGTCGTACATCGTCGAAACGCTCATGCGATATTTACCGCTTATACCGGTCACAACTTTTCTTGCTACCTGCGACAAAGTTGTATCGCAGAGCCAGCACAAAACCTATCACTACACGCGACGGCTTTTACAAGATTTGAAGGCCAAGGGTTATGTTATTATCGCCATATCCGGCTCTCAGCAAGAACTACTGGATGCATTTGGTACGCATTATGGCTTTGATATCGTCATCGGCGCGGCCTACGAACATGACGGCAAACATTTCAGCGGCCGCATCACTCGACCGACGGTCGGCCGCAAGCATATCATTTTGCAGGAACTTATCAAAACTCATGGGCTATCACCTCGTGGCAGCCGAGCAATCGGCGACAGTGAAGGGGACATCCCTGTACTTGAGTTGGTAGAGCAACCTGTCGCCTTTAACCCGTCAGCCGGGCTGCTCGAGCATGCCCGATCCCGCGACTGGCCAATCGTAATAGAGCGTAAAAATATTGCGTACAGACTGGAGACTCGTCACGATGAACTCGTACTGGCAGAAACAATCACGTACTGAAACGCTGTTTCCCGACATCGAGTGGAATAAACCCGAGCAGCGCGCCAAAGCAGGCAAATTACTCGTCATCGGAGGCAACAAGCTTAGTTTCGTTGCAACGGCGACAGCCTATGAGGAAGCTGTTGCGTTAGGCGCTGGTCAGGTCAGGGTACTACTGCCCAATGCGCTGAAATCTGCACTCCCGCCGACCATCGTAGAAGCAGTATTTACCGCCAGCACTCCCTCTGGTGGTATGAGCAAAGATGACCTAGGCACAGTAAATGCTAGCCTGTCCTGGAGCGACCACGCGCTACTAATTGGCGATGCTGGCCGTAATTCCGAAACAGCCGCTGTCTACGAACACATCTTGCAGTCTGATGTGCCACTCACGATCACCCGTGACGCGGTTGACTTGCTTAAACAGACCGCCGATACGATGATAAATAGACCACAGACTGCCCTCGTAGTATCACTTGCACAGTTACAGAAACTATTTCAGGCAGTGTACTACCCGAAGATGTTGGGATTTTCAATGCAAGTAAACCTGTTAGTCGAGACACTGCATAAATTTACCCTTACGTATCCATCGGCTGTTGTTACATATCATCAAAATCAGCTGATCATAGCCTGCGGAGGTGATGTTGTCAGCCAGGAATTCGACGACCCGATGATGATCTGGCGGGGAAGTGTTGCAACACGAGCCGCGTGCTATCAGATGTGGACACCCGCAAAGCAACTTGAAGCCATTACGGCAAGCATCGTCAGTATCTAACAATCTCCTGTATAAAAAATGTGATCGCTGCCTAAAGTCAAATAATATCTCTGGTGAAATTTACAACTCCGCTAGAACCTATTTTGAGGAAAACGCCTGAAGACACAAGCGACACATTTAACAGATGAAAACCTGTTAAAATATAGTTATGAAACTCTACCGTTTTTCACCTATTCACAACCGAGAAGAATTACTAGAAGCAGTAAAACATATTCATTTTTCTTGCCACAAACTATGTAAACAGTCGTTTGGCAAATATTTGCCAAACGCTGGCAGTATGACTGTTTTCTGCCACTACGACAATGAGTACGCACGATTAGTAGAAATACGAAAGCAAATTGCCAAACCGTCTGACGACCCAAACCAGAAGTATTTTGAGCTGTACGAGCCGATAGTAATTCCTGCGCAGGACGATGTGCCAGAAACATCCTACACACACTTGTATATTCGCAAGCCCGACATTTACCGCGCGCAAGTGGGAGATGTTGATTTTTACCTAGAGCAATCAGAATACGACAAACTCAAACAATCACTGATTGACAGTGTAACCGTAAAGGGCGCGCGCATATTCCCGCGTAATGATTTAGATATGGTTGAGCTGTATAACCCAGGTATTGACGCTCTCGGTTATGTATCTACGAATGTTATGAGTGAAAAAGTGCGCATAAAGTTATCGGAGGAAACAAAATTATGAAAACACAAGTGATATTATTTGACGCTGACGGTGTGCTAGCTCTGCCAGAGGAAGTTTTCTCAGTTGTATATGCGAAGTCGCACGGATTTGATACAGAGCCGTTTGAGCAGTTTTTTCGTAATGATTGGAAAGAAATTGTTACTGGCAAGAAAGACTTGAAGCAGTCCATTTTAGAGAATAAGGAGTTGTGGCGATGGAACGGCAGTCCCGAAGAACTGCTTGCATATTGGTTCAGAACCGAAGATGTCCGCAATGAAGAATTACTGGAGTTAGTAAGTAAGCTAAGAGTCAAAGGTATATTTTGTTATATCGCTACTGACCAAGAAAAGTATCGTGGCAAATATATGCAAGATGTTATGTTCAAGGATTTATTTGACGGATATTTTATTTCTGCCGATTTAGGTGTTACAAAAACAAATCCTAAGTTTTTTGAAACGATAGTCGAGCAACTACAGCAGAAATATCCGGAACTTTTGCCGCAAGCCATCACTTTTTTCGATGACAGCCAATCAAAAGTAGATACAGCTTGTTCTGTTGGCATAAACGGACAACTCTACGAAGGTATTCAGCAAGTTGAAGCCTTATTTGTTGATAAGTAATCAGTTAGCCGCTGGTGACGCTAAAGCGACTGCGAACCGCCAGAAAACATTCGGTTTTTGCTCCGTAAAATCAAAGAAAAAAGAGTGCAAATGCGCTCAAATTTCCCGAAAAGTTCGTTCTTGGTACCGCGGACCGGACTTGAACCGGTACGTCCGTAAAGGACACAAGATTTTGAGTCTGGCGTGTCTACCAATTCCACCACCGCGGCTTACAATGTGTCATTCTA
>CAZHGM010000001.1:15899-94990 GCA_964532145.1 uncultured Candidatus Saccharibacteria bacterium
ACAAATAAAATCGTGAAATGGTAGTGAGGTAACGACGACACGCGTGTCTACGACTACTTGCGTTTCACGCAGCCACCACCGCGGCTTACAATGTGTCATTCTAACAAATAAAATCGTGAAATGGTAGTGAGGTAACGACGACACGCGTGTCTACGACTTGCGTTTCACGGAGCCACCACCGCGGATAAGAGAGGTACGAAAGTTAGTCATGGCGCTGCCAGGTATACAGGTGAGGCATGCCGCCCCACACCTTCGTTTTGTAAGTTCCTTGATCAATTGTATACTTAAACAGAGTGGGAACATATTACGATGCCTGATGATAAACAAAATTTTTCGATACCTTCGCGAAGTTATCTTGCTCCTAATGGCAATGCTACTACGACATCCAGCCGTGATGCAGCGGCCGCGATTATGCGCCAACAGATCGATACGCTCTACGATGACACCTCATCAACCACGGCGCAGCCACCACAGACAGCCACAGTAGCCACAGCAGACGACCCTTACGACCGCAGTCACGATAACCGCCAGAGTCATGCTGCAACCTCAACTGATTGGCAGCATTATCATTCAGCCTGGCAAACCTATTACCAACAATACTACGATCGCTACTACCGGTCGCAACATGAAAAGATATCCACCGAACTCAAAAAAGAACGTGATGCACGTGCGGCCGCCCAAAAGCAAGCTGCTGACGCCATCACCCACGCCGAGACCATTGCCGCAACAACACCGCTGAGCGAAGACAAGGCGATCGATGAAATCCGAAATGATCTGCTTGGAAAGATCCAAAACGGTAGTAAAAAAATCCGCTCGAGTCGGCACTTTGTCCCCCTACTCAGCGCGCTTGTGGTCATGTCGTTGTTCATGTTTTTGCAGTTTAACCGCCTGATCATCGGGCAGGTCAGGACATTCATCAGCCCGGGCTCAATTACCGCGCAAAATATCATTGTCGATCCGATAAACAACACAAAGGTGGGGCAGGAGCCGCGCATCGTTATACCCAAAATCAATGTAGATGCTCCTGTCGTGTATGACGTACCAAACCTCGCTGAAGCGACTGTTCAGCATGCGCTCAAAAGCGGGGTGATTCATTACCCAATCCCCGGAGCGAGCGCTAATCCAGGCGAAAAAGGTAATGCGGTATTTTTGGGACATTCTTCAAACGACGTATTCGATGACGGTGATTATAAATTTATCTTTGTTCAGCTTGAGCAGATGCAAACCGGTGATACCTTTTACCTAAACTACCATGGCACTCGCTACACGTACACTGTCACTTCGACCGAAACCATCATGCCAAACCAGCTTGACAGACTCGTGACAACAGGCGACGCCCCCACTGCGACGCTCGTCACTTGTACGCCAGTCGGCACTGCCCAGAAGAGGTTCTTAGTGCACGGAACACAGATCAGCCCCGATCCAACTGGCGCAAGTACCGGTGAAAATGCCACCCCATCAACCTCGCCAACCCCAAGCAACATATCAGGAAACTCACCGACACTGCTCGAACGGCTCTTTGGATTTTAGCTGTAATCACTCAAGAATAAGTCGGGAAGCTTGGAGAACCGAAGCGTCATTTTTTGTGGTAAAGCTATACATATATGTACCGTCTTCGCTCAAAAATGCTGGTTGTTTGGCAGATGCCGCCACGATATCATGTTGGTTTTGACCATCAAATTCACTGATCCGAGCCGTGCCAGACGTCGTCGACACGACATAGAAATCGTCAAGCCACTCAACAGGCATGCGGCTATCACCGTCAGTATCAAACTCGACACGATAACTATTCTCCGTTTCTAGGTCATACAGGCTGTATGCATGGCTATCGCCGGACACTATAAACCTACCCGAGTGCGAGACATCGAGCCACGACATATCATGGTCTTTCACGGCCAGCCGCGCATACACTTTGGCAGCTGCTTCGCCGGTCTCAACAGGGTCTTTGATCACATCAACCCCCCCAGATGTTGTGATTGCAGCATAATAATGCGAGTAGTACTGGCCGATAGCCGCAAGCATAGGCTGAGAACTCGCCACACTACGCACAATAGTCTCTTTATCGTTGATATACACGCCTGCAATCCGCTTGTCAGCTCGCAGTGCAACAAACACGATATCGTTTTCACGGTATAGCTTATAACTCTCAACACCGGTCACTAGTGGCTGAGACACTGACCCTGCATTAGTATCTATTTTGCGGATGTCTCCTCCGGTCAGCGCGTACAAAATCGCCCCACTCGTCCCAGAAAAATGCATATCACGAAACTGAAGATTGAACTCTTTTGTGATATTTCGAGCTGCGCCATCTTCGGCCGTTCGATCAAGACGGATATATTCCGTAATATCTCCAGTTGTGTGTGAAACCAGCAAAAATCGTGAGCCAAAGTCCCACTCGACAATCGCATAGTGTGATGATTGATCAGGAGCCACCGTGAGCTGCTCGGTCGGTATTGCTATGGTACGCAGCACCGGCGCTGTTTTGTTACGCATATCAAGAATATGGACTTGAGGACGGGCAGCGTCGCCAACCGCAGCGACAAACCGTCGGTCGGGAGTTGATAGCGCTGAAGTCACGCCATCAGGAAGAGTAACGAGTGCTGTCGTTGTAATCTTTTTTGGGATCAACCGCGCATAGTTCAACCAGAGTAATTCACCGGCGGTAATGGAAACTGTCTTTGACCACTGGTTGTATCCTTCCCGCTGCATCGTTACGGTATGGCTGCCGGTCGCAACGTCAAGTTTTCCTGGAGTACGAAACCCAAGCTGCGACTCATCAAACCGAATCGATGCTCCGGCAGGAGTTGAGCGAAACTGCATGAGTCCGCCCTGCTCAATTTTCCGATCAGTAACATCAAACCTATATCCGAGAATAAGTAACAAACAAACAGCAGAAATCCCGATCGTAGCAAGCGTCATAAACCCGTAGGTAAAAAACAACATTGCTTGCCGCTTTCGTTTACTCATGCGATGAAAATTATTCATATGCCTCATAGAGAGTATAGCAGAATTACCCCATACGCTTATAGCACAGTCGCACTTGCAAACAACAGGGAAGACGTGTACGATAGGCATAAGGATAAAACGCACAACAAAAAAGAGGGAACAATATGAGGGGGAAGCAAACAATTGTTATCAATGGCAAGGCGTATGACGCACTAACTGGCATGCCAGTCCATGATGAAACGCCCGCACAAAAAAGCACGCCACATACTGTCGCTGCACCAGTGAAGCCGTCCGCAGCACAGGCCGCACCAGAGCACAATACTCGCACTACTGGCCGTAATGCCCGGCATAAACCGCATCGCAGTACCACGCTGCGCCGCGACATCGTCAACAAGCCGGAAGGCAAACATGTCGTCGCATCACAACAGCCACGCGCCCATGTCAGCCGGAGCGGTATGATCTCAAAATTTGCACCCCACCCAAGCAAGCCTGAACCAATCATATCGCGCTCACAACCCGTGTCCCCTATTGTGGCGTCAGCCCATGCTAAAGTGGCGGCACATCCTACAACTACGACGGTACCGCGTTCATCACGTGAACTAAAAAATCACCTCATTCGCCAGCAGATCGACAACGCCCCAACACACCACGCCGCTCCTAAAAAACAACGGCGCGCGCCCCTACGCGTAAGTTCTGTCATGGCAGCATGCTTGGGCCTCATGATCCTCGGCGGTTATCTCTCATACATAAACATGCCGAATCTTTCAGTCCGCGTCGCAGCCGCACAGGCTGGTGTTAATGCCAAATATCCAGGCTACACGCCAAGCGGTTATCGTTTTGACGGACCGGTCGCCTATAGCAATGGCACTGTCTCATTGGGATTTGCTGCTAATGGTGGTACCGCAAGTTACGAAATCAACCAAAAAAAGAGCAACTGGGACTCTCAGGCCGTTCTGGATAACTTCGTTGTGGCCCAGTCCGACCAGTACAGCGTCAACGACATCCAGGGTCTCACAATTTACACCTACGAAAACAACGCAGCATGGGTTAACCGCGGTGTCCTATATACCATCTCCGGTAATGCGCCGCTTCGAACCGATCAAGTCCTCAAAATCGCCACCAGTCTATAACCGCAAGATTTTGGATTTTTGATTTTTTGATTATAGAATAGTCATATATGACTGTCCGAACGAGATTCGCACCAAGCCCAACTGGATATTTGCATGTTGGCGGTATCCGTACCGCGCTGTTCGCATATCTCGTCGCCCGTCAATCCGGCGGTCATTTCATACTGCGTCTGGAGGATACCGATAAAAAGCGAGAGGTAGTGGGAAGCGCCGAACATCTCATTAGTAGCCTAAAATCACTCGGTCTGCAATACGACGAAGGTCCTGATATCGGTGGTCCATATACACCTTATAAACAATCGGACCGGCTTGAGAGCTACCAGCGATGGGCGAGAGAACTTATCGAAGCTGGGCGAGCCTATGCTGATCCATACACACCAGAGGAAATGCAAGCTTTTCGTGACTCAGCCCAAGCCGAAAAGCGCCCATTCCTTTACCGTGATCACCGTCCCGAAAGTCCTCCTGTATGGGATGGCAGTCAACCACTGCGATTTAAAAGCGAGCCAAAAGAATACCATTGGCACGATGAGGTAATGGGTGACCTCGTAGCCCGTTCTGAGAACATTGACGATTTTGTTCTTATCAAGAGCGATGGTTATCCGACGTATGATTTTGCGCATATTATCGATGACGCAGAGATGCACATTACACATGTTATCCGCGGCCAAGAATTCATCTCGAGCATGCCGAAGTATTTGAACCTTTATGAAGCACTAGGCTTCGGGATGGACCGATCGACAGGCAACAACGAGAGTGGCCAGGACAGGCAATTACCAATCTTCGCCCATATGCCGCATATATTAAACGAGCAGGGCAACAAAAAACTTGGCAAACGTGACGGAGCCAAAGACGTACTAGACTATATTCGTGACGGTTATTTGCCTGAAGCACTCGACAGCTTCATAGCCACGATGGGCTGGAATGACGGGAGTGAGCAAGAAGTCTTCACGATGGATGAGCTCATCGCTAAATTCAGTCTCGCTCGTGTCCAACGCTCCGGTGCTCGATTTGACGAGAAGCGGTTGCTCTGGGTAAACGGACATTTTATCCGTGAATTACCCCTCGAAGAGCTCTCTGTTCGTGCTGAGTTCTTTTGGCCCGAATGTGCTAAAAATGCCGATGAATCATACAAGTCTCACGTGCTCGCGCTGGCTCAAGACCGTCTCAAAACTCTCAAAGACCTGCCCAGTCTTACGGCTTACTTTTTCGAAGAACCGCGTGAAAATCGCTCACTCATTGCGGATAACAAACAACTCTCAAAGCTAACTCCAGACGAAATTAGTCAGATCTTGCAGGCTGCACATGACAAATTTACTAAGCTTGAACATTGGTCGAGCGAGGCTATTCAGGACGCTCTCAATGAGCTACTTGACGAATGTGGCCAAAAACCGGCCGTTATATTCGGACTAATTCGCATCGCGACCACCTGGGCGCAGTTTAGCCCGCAACTCAATGATACGTTGGCGCTATTCGGCCGTGAAACCACATTACGACGCCTGCAAACCACCATGCATACCGAGTAGTATTAGCGTAAGCTTTTTGCTATACTACCTCTATGTTTAACCGTCCTAAAAATGTACGGCATCCTCACAGCGTGAATCCTTTGTCGTCTTCGCTCACTCCTCATGATGCTGTACCAAAACGATGGACGCGTCTCCATCAGCTCCTTCATGACAATCACGGCATGCGCTATTTTGTGATGACTCTCGGGGTAGTGGTGGCAACGGGCGTTGCCGTACTGAGTATTATGCATCTTACCGCTGAGCCGATCCCCGCCAACCATAGTCAGATAGCAACAAAGAAAAAGACGCCAAAGTTTTACTCGCAACTTACCGGCGCAGAAACATCGGAAGATGCTGCCCAGCGCCCCGTTACTGCCGTCATGATTGAGAACAGCCCTGAAGCACGGCCTCAGTCAGGGTTAAAAGATGCGGGCGTGGTATACGAGACAGTTGCTGAAGGTGGAATTACCAGATTTGTGGCGCTATATCAGGAGTCACGCCCTGGGCTCATTGGTCCCGTCCGGAGTGTCCGCCCATACTACGTCGAATGGGCCAGTGCATACGATCCAGCTGTTGCACACATAGGCGGTAGCCAACGGGCACTAAGTATGATTCGCTCAGGCAATTATGGTGTTGATATGGACGAGTTTTTCAACGCGAGCACGTATTGGCGAGCTGACGACCGCGACGCACCACATGATGTCTACACGACCTTTGACAAACTTGATGCGCTCCGTGAATCAAAAGGCAAGACACGTAGCTCATTTTCGACCTTTGAACGCGTCAATGGCGCACCATCGATCGATCCCAATGCCACTTCGATTGACATCGATGTGTCCTCGGGCGTGTTTCATATCACCTATGATTACGATGCAAGTAGCAACTCATACGTGCGTAAGCAAGGCGGAGAGAGCCACATCGATCGCGAGGGGGGCGAGATCAAACCGTCAGTTGTTATCGCTATAAAAGTGCCGATGAGCATTGGCATGGAGGACGGCTATCGTGAACAAATCACAACCACAGGCAGCGGTCAGGCCTATGTATTCCAAAACGGCACTGTCACTGAGGGAACCTGGCACCGCGATGGCGAGAAAGCCCCTCTTCAGATTACCGCTGCCGACAACAGTAACATCACACTTGTACGCGGCCAGACATGGATTACGGCTTTAGCAAACAATCGGGGGGTATCATGGCAGTAGTGCGGCTTGCGGATTACTATAAAGGCCACGTCAAACGCGTTTCGTATGTTGTAGCCGGGATGATTATTGCCGTTAATCTCGCCTTAACATTTATCCTACTTCAGTTTCATTATTCGCTTCTCATGATCGCCATATATGTGTTGCTCCCTGTTATATTTCTTGAAGTATTTTCGCTGTTCATTATCCTGCGCTACGCGCTTGAACCACTCGAAATTCTAACACGCGCGGTCACGTACGTATCGCCACAACAGTCAAATGTAACACCGCCACACGTCAACGATCCACGCCACCAGGTGACTGGCCTTAAAGAAATGGTCCAGGTCATATACGAACGTAAAGAACAGGTAGCGAAAACGCTCACCACCACAGATATGGCCGATTTGCTGCCAAGCGGAATTATTGCATTTGATACTGCCGGCAAAATCGTATATCACAACACAAAAGCTCCCGTACAGGAGAATGCGGATAAGGAGCAGCAACTCACGCTGCAATTTCTTGGTAATGACACGCCCCAGAACTGGCTTACTGCCGTGCGAGAGAAAAAACTACGCGACATAAAGTTGTGGCAGGGAATTGAGGATAAGCCCCTTGGAGAAGAAGGACGTCATCTCTACGATGTGGTTGGATATTACGAGAAAAATTCACCTCACAAACTCGAAGTTATTATGGTGACGATCGACCGCACCGAAAATTATGTCGAAGACGAAGAGGCCATTGACTTCATCTCACTTGCAGCGCATGAACTTCGCGGGCCAATCACCGTTATTCGCGGCTATATTGACGTGCTAACACAAGAGCTTCAACCCATGATCAAAGGTGACCAGCAGGAGCTAATGGACCGCCTCGATGTGTCGGCAGCTCGTCTGAGCAACTACATCAACAACATCCTTAATGTCGCCAAATACGACCGTCGCCATCTGAAACTTCACCTCGTCGAAGATCGACTCAGCACCATTTATTCTGCTATCGCCGATGATTTGCAGCTGCGGGCCCGCACCCAAGGCAAGCTGCTCGATGTCGAAATTCCGACTGACCTGCCAACGATTGCCGCCGATCGTAACAGCCTTTCTGAAGTATTGGCAAATCTTGTCGATAACGCGTTGAAGTACAGTCGTGAAGGCGGTCATGTACAGGTGACTGCGCGGACAGACGGATCAAGTGTGATTTGTTCCGTGAAAGATCATGGTATTGGTATCCCAAGCTCTGTTATGGGGCATTTGTTCAGTAAATTTTATCGCTCGCACCGTTCCCGCGCAACCGTATCGGGCACGGGATTAGGGTTATATATTAGCAAAGCGATAATCGAGTCCCATGGCGGACAGATTAGCGCTAACTCAAGTGAAGGCGAAGGAGCGACCTTTACCTTTACCGTACCGACCTATGATTCCGTCCGAGAGCTTCTCTCCGCTGATGAAAACGCAAACGCGAGTATTATTCATACGTCAAGTGGGTGGATCAGAAACCATAATAAATTCGGAGGATAAGCCCATGAACTCTCAGCCTGTACAATCCATTTTAATGATTGAAGATGACCGATTTATTGGCGAAATGTATGTCAGAAGCCTCAGGAAAGAAGGCTATCACGTCGAGTGGGTCGTCACAGGGCCAGAAGGGTACGCATCGGCAACCGCTCAGCACTACGATCTTATTTTACTTGATATCATGCTGCCGGAAGCGCAAGGGACCGAAGTGCTTGAACAGCTCCGCAATCCTAAGAACGATAAGATTCCGGGCAGCAGAGTAATTATCCTCACCAACTACGAGCAAGATGACCAGTCTCGCCTTGCCATGGAGGCGAAGGCTGACGGCTATCTTATCAAAGCAGAGATCACGCCACGCAAACTGATCGAAATCATCAAACAATTGTAAGCGTCCTAGACATTCCGCCTCTGTTTTGTTATAGTATTTCGGTCAATTGTGACCGCGGCCCCATCTTCTAACGGTTAGGAAATCGGGTTCTCATCCCGGCAATTGGGGTTCGATTCCCCATGGGGTCACCAAAGTAAAATACCCACTCCGCGTGGGTATTTTACTTTGGTTATCCCGAGCACAGGATGTAGAGAGGTATTCACGAGCTACATCGATTTTTGCGAGCCAGTGGATTCTTTGACCATATCGAGTACGTTGCCGATGAGGTCGGTAAGTGAACCACCCTCAGGCGTTTTGGTCTTGTTTAGAGTGTCCGAGACTCCATCAGCATCAAGGTTGTCTTGTTTTTTCTGACGGGCGAGATAGGCCATGGCGATGGGGGCAAGAATAATCATCAAGCGTTGGATGCTTTGTTTGTCGGTACCGATTTTGCTCGCAATAGCGTCCATAATATCCCCAGAGTTTGGGCCAAACACGTGGCTCAATATTTTGCTGCCATCGCTTTCAACCTCAGCCGCAGCCAGGTGGGCAGGATCGTCGGTCACACCTGAATCAACGTGCTGGTCAAGTGCCTTGTTGAGGGATTCTGCCCCATCTGAGGCACTTGCATTCTTTGCCATACCGGCCAAAATCATTGGCAGACCAACTGCAATCGCACTGTTAACCTGAGCAGTACTTAGCCCCGTCTTATCCGCAATGACCTGAGACATTTTATTCTGCATGATGTTACCAAGTATCGACTTTAGATCCATAAGACGCCTCCTTTATTCTATAAGTGATACTTATTATAGGTAGCTTCGACAGGCTAAACTGTAATCCCGATCACCGAACCATACGAGACAAAATCGTGTCAGAGAAGTGCTAGCGAATGTAGTATTCTACAGTGACAGAGTAGGGCAGGTCATTTTCACCTGGCTGTAATACTAATGATGATGTCGTATCTTCAGCTACCATGCTACGACTCGATGCACCATACAGCGGTGGCACTATCCCGAATCCGACGCCATCATTGACTGTTTTTACCTTATCGATAGTAAAGCCAAGATTTTTCGCTGACTGATCAGCTTTGCTGCGAGCATCTTTAGTGGCAAGATTGCGAGCTTCCGATTCTAGTTGCTTGCGCTTTGCATCGCTAAATGTTGGTTGCGGAGTGACGCTTCCTTCAGGATTCGTCGTCAATAGATAGTCCTGAACCTTTTGGGCAAGATCTTTGTCGCCCACCGTCGCAGTGACGGTACTGGTATAAACATACATGTCTTTACTGGCTTCATCTGGGCCATTGTAGCCGTTAACATCAGTCTTGATTGCAGTGTCTTTGACGCCTATCTCTTTGAGCTTTGCAACGACTTCATTAGTCTTGTCCGTGGCGGATTTTAGGGCAGCTGCTTTATCGGTATTCTTAAATTGGTACGATGGCCAGAAGGCATATTCGTCTGGGGTTGCTTTGACAACTGCTTCGCCAGTCACCGAAACAGTGCGCGCATCGCTGTCATACTTCTGTGTCCATGGCCGCCAGAGTGCGAACATACCTATAACGACGACGGCCAGCACTGCGCTTATCACGCGAAAATCAAGGCTAATATTCATTTTTGATTGTTTTGACATACATCATTCTCCTTATGACTATAGCCTGATTATATCACCTCTCAGACATTTATCAGCATCGTATACTATCATACCGGCATAACTAAGGAGATTCCACCTATGGCGCTCAAGCAAACTCAAGAAACGACGACGACTTCGGAGGAGACTAGCCGTGTCCAGCCCGCTAAACAGATACATCCGCTTTGGTGGATCCTTGCTACGGCGGTGGCGCTATGCGCAATCATAGCGTTGGCCGCGGCCGCTAAACAGCTGTTCTATCGCGGCCTGCCCATAGGGTCAACCCAAACAAACACAAACATGGCACGGACCCCGCACCGCTTCAACGATCGTCATCACATGCGTGGAGGAAGGATGAATGACAACCAAGAGTACTCGGACAACTCTACCCGCATATCTGGCGTTGTTACGGCAATTGATGGCACGAAACTCACAATCGCTGGATACGGCACGAGCAAAATAGCAGAGACAAACGACAAAACACAGTACTACGGTGCTGCCCAGCCAGTCAAAGTCAATGACACCGTTATGATCACTGGTACGACGTCAGGCGACAGCTTTACGGCCAGCCGTATCACTATCCGCCGGCAATAACTCAACCGTAGTCGCACCTGTTGCTATAGCCTGTATACTATAGCTATGGCAACATTTAGTTTTGATATTGTCTCCACCTACGACAAGGCCGAGATAAATAATGCATTCCAGCAAGTACAACGCGAGATCAGTAACCGTTATGACCTTAAAGGCACTCCAGCTGCTGTTGATTGGCTAGCTGATAAAACAGGATTTGTCGTCACTGCCGCCAACGACATGCATCTTGAGAGTATTCAAGACATTATCCGGCGAGCAATTATCTCACGCAACCAAAGCACCAAAATACTCGATCTTAGCCATGAACCGGTACAGGGAAGTATGAAATTAACGAAAGAAATCCCATTTATTGAAGGCCTCGACCAGACGAAAGCCAAATCCGTTACGACGCTCATTCGCGATGAAATGCCTAAAATCAAAACCTCAATCCAGGGCGATGCTGTCCGTGTACAGAGCAGCAGCAAAGACGACCTCCAACGCGTCATGCAGCTAATCCGTAGCCACGAATTCGATTTCCCGACCAGTTTTATTAATTTCCGATAAACAGCCTACCCAATAAGACTCAAACTGCCGGATGCCTAGACAACCCAGCAGCATGCAGCATTTCACGATCAAAATCAACCAAAAACAAGACTATCCATAAGCATTGCTCGGGCGCATAATAGATACCAGTTACGGGGGTACTTTCGCCAGATGGTGAATTTCCACTCTCGGACTTTTACGCGCATTATGCTACCTCGGTCACTCGTATACGACATAAGCGATCGTATACGCTATCCATGTAGCATCATCGAGGCGACATAGTCTCCGCCATTCGGCGGTAACCATGCCTCACTCCACCATCGCTTACTGACATGACCACCCTTAATGGTCAAAGATGTCAGTCTTTTTTAACCCTAAAAGATGGAGTAATGCAATGACTAAAACTATCATTAACAAACCGGTTGAAGTAAGTGCTGTGCGGTTCAGCGAGCATTTTGAGCCTATTCCACGCCGGATTGAGTTCGAAGGCCGTACGCTGACGTTTATTGGCGCAGGGCTGCGGTTTTTGATTAACCGCGACGGCGTTATCACGCGGCTATTCGATATGAGTGATGGGACGGCCGAATACCGCCTGCGTCAAGAAAACGCGGCATGGACACTTGTCGCTATCAGCCGGTAGCCTGGCATTAAGCCGTATAAAACCCCGCATGCCCGCGGGGTTTTATCTATCCGTCTGTAAACGAAACATCCACTATGGTATATACTACGCGATATAAGATAACCACAAGGATAATCCATGAAGGCAAAATCAACCCATTCATCAACCGCAACGCCGCTTTTGCTGCAAAGGCTGTTTCTTTTGCAGCGGCAGCGGCTGTAGTAGCTCAGGCTATACAGATTTCCACTATGATCGCTCAGCAGTGGCCCCACAACCACAATCTAAGCGCATTTGCATGGTGGGTCATCAGTCAGGCATTTGTTCTCGGCACATGGCTTATCCTCTGGGTGACGCGCCGTAATCGCGACGCTTCGTTAAAAACGCTCTTTGACACAACCTTATTTACCGCCTGTATTCTCATGCTTGCCCTGGCAATTGGTATGCTCACGTGGATTCTACCAATGCCATGGATTGCCCCTGAAGGCTCGCTATTCTTCACGACTGCGCTGCCGTTTGCAGTGACGATCGCGCTCACTGTAATTATCATCATGCGCCTTCGCGCCGCCCATCAGTGGTAGTAGTGATACGATAGCGTGTTTTAACATACGCCATGATGTTGACATTATATTTGCTTGTGCTATAATAGATTCATCTAGTATGGATATCGGGTATATTACACACTTCGCTATCTGTTATAGACAAGAGCATCATGAGATGACTCGCCGATATCAATAAAACAAAGGACTATTTTTGAACAACACTTCATTTTCAAGGCGGCCATCCGGTCGTTCTCACCCTGGGCGCGGGAATTTTCGACGTCCGCAACGCCGACAAACACCTGAAGATAAACTTCTCGCCACATTGGATGCGGTAAATAGTGGTCATAAGACAGAGGTAAACGCTGATCGCGGAGCGCGAAATGCGGAAAGAGTAAGGAATGATCGCCAGGAACGCTCGCGAAACTCAAAGCCGAAGCGCCGTAACACCTATCCCGCCGCACCGGCCAAACGCACCAAAAACCGCGGCCAGTATATTGCGCCTGAGCGCTTTATCAATCGCGCTGTCGCTGGCCAAGAGGAAACGCCGTATGTACCGCAGCATATTTTCCGTGACTTCCCATTACATCCGCGTCTCCATGCCGCCATTGAGGCGAAGGGTTACCAGGCTCCAAGCGCGATCCAGGACCAGTCAATCCCTCATATCCTTGAGGGACGTGATGTTATTGGCCTGGCTAACACAGGGACAGGGAAGACTGCTGCATTTGTGATCCCAATCATCCAAAAGCTTCTTGCCAACGAGCAGCGTATCTCCGTGCTCATTATCACGCCAACCCGTGAACTGGCAACGCAGATCAACGACGAGTTTCACGACTTTTCACGCGATATGCACCTCTACAGCAGCGTTGTCGTCGGAGGGATGAACATCAACCGTCAGATAAGCGAATTGAAGCGCCGACCACATGTCGTGATCGCCACGCCAGGACGCCTAAAAGACCTTCTGCAGCAAAACGCACTGAGTTTGAACCACATCAACACGCTCGTGCTTGACGAAGCTGATCGAATGTGTGATATGGGATTTCTGCCGGATATACGGCGAATTATCAGCCTTTTGCCAACCGCGCGCCAGAGCCTATGTTTTAGCGCCACTATCACACCTGCTATCGAAGACATTATCCGCGAGATGCTTCATGACCCAGTTACCGTAAGTGTCCGCACCCGTGAAACATCTGACCACGTCGAGCAAGATGTTGTCTTTGCCCGAGATAAGTCTCATAAGATAGAGCTCCTGACAACGATGCTGAGCAACGAAGCGTTCGAGCGAGTGCTAGTATTCAGCAAAACCAAATTTGGCGCACAGCGCCTTGCTAAGCAACTTAGTTCGGTTGGCCACGTCGCAGAGGCAATCCATGGCAATAAAACCCAGCCCCAACGGCAGCGCGCTCTTGATACGTTTAAATCAGGTCGCACAAAGGTGCTGGTAGCAACCGATGTCGCCGCTCGCGGCCTCGACATACCTAATGTTTCACACGTGATCAATTTCGACCAACCGATGACCTACGAAGACTACGTCCATCGTATTGGTCGTACCGGTCGGGGCGGCGCCAAGGGCACGGCATATACCTTCATAGAGCCCAACCAGTAGTTCGTGCTTTACCTCTTTCTCATCCGTATTGCATATTGTCCGCAGCTTGCTGCATAATATAGCCATAAGCATGAGAGGGTAGGGCTATCACACCAGCTATTATTACGCCGCTTTGGTATCGACGCGTCACAGAGATTGTCATATCGCTGTCATTACTTATATTGGCGCTATGGAGCGTCGGTAACCTCAGTGGCGATGCGATGCTGGTAAGTAATTTTATCATCGCGCCGGTATCGGCAATACTGGCTGGGGTAACATTGGTTGCGGCATGCGTGCTATATCTCGTTTCCCGTCGCTATACCGAGCTTGAGAAGTGGACGGGATTCATTTCGTACCTCTGTATATGTATATCTGCAAGTAGTATTATTATTACAACCGGACATACAAAATCACCGTTTATCGTCATCTGGCTTCTGCTGGCAATGTTTGCCGGTCTGTTCGGTGTTCTGGGATTTTTGCTTATCTCAGTCGTGGAGGCAGTATATATCACCTATCTTTTCACTCAACAGCCCGTCGGTGAAGTGTCGATACCCGCGGTCGTGCTGGTATTTATCGTGCCACTCATCGTGAGCCTCATCGTATGGCGCAAGCAAGTGCTTCACACTCAAGTCACAGATACCAAAGATTACACTGAGCTGGCACGTGAATTATCACAAGTTTCAAACAAATCCGATATTGTTATTAACGCCATCGCCGATGGGGTAATCGCTGTTGACGGTTCGGGCACGATCCAGCTCTTCAACCCTGCGGCTCAAACGATCATTGGATGGGGCAGCCAAGACGCCCTTGGATTAGACTACCGTTCGGTCATCAAGATTCTTGATAGTAAAGATCATTTGATTACTGACGCTACCGATCCTATTCAGCACGTACTTCGCAATAACAAAGCTATCACCCATAATGACCTGACTCTCCTAACCAATTCAGGTAAAAAAATGATGATATCGCTCGTCGTGTCCCCAGTGGGGCAACAGGGAAGCGGTTGCATCATTGTGTTCCGTGATATCACTGATCAGGTGGCCGAAAATCGTCAAAAAGCAGAGTTTGTGAGTACGGCAAGTCATGAAATGCGCACCCCGATCGCCGCGATCGAAGGCTATATCGGACTTGCGCTTAACCCATCAACCGCCACAATTGACGACAAAGCCCGTGCATATCTTACAAAGGCTCATGAGTCTGCCAATCATCTCGGCGAGTTGTTCCAGGACCTGCTTGATATCAGCAAGGCAGAGGACGGACGTCTCAAGACGAACCCACAACCGATCGAGGTGGGTGCGTTTCTCCGCGACATCATTGCCAGCCTCCTCCCGTCTGCCGCCGAAAAGCAAATTACCCTCGCCTACACTCCGGACACAGCTGGCGGCACACAGATGGTGCAGCCGATGTATTTTGTGCATGCAGACCCCAACCATTACCGCGAAGTAATCTCGAATCTTATTACCAACGCCATAAAGTACACGCACGCTGGTGGTACGGTCACACTCGATATCGCGGGTGACGCCGATCACGTCACTCTAAGTGTGGTCGATAGCGGGATTGGCATACCGAGCGATGACATACCCCATCTCTTTCAGAAATTTTATCGGGTTGACAACTCTGATACCCGCGAAATCGGCGGCACCGGGCTTGGTCTTTATCTATCTCGTAAACTTGTCGAATCAATGAATGGTCGTATCTGGGTGGAGAGTATCTACGGCAAAGGAAGCATGTTCTTCGTCGAGCTGCCTCGAGTTGCTACTCCCACCCCAGCCACTCAACCAAGTGTAAACATTACCCAGTAGACATAACCACTATAGATTTTTTCATCACCGATCGGTATAGTAGGAGATACTATGACAAAAATCATGCTTGTCGAGGATGACAAAAGCTTGCGCGAAATTTACGGCGTTCGCTTACTTGCAGAGGGGTACGATATCGTATCGGCAGGAGATGGCGAAGAAGCACTGGCTATGGCGATCAAAGAACGTCCACAACTCATCATTAGTGATGTTATGATGCCAAAGATTAGCGGGTTTGACCTGCTTGACATACTGCGTTCTACCACTGAAACAAGAAATATTCGCGTAATCATGATGACTGCGCTGAGCTCCGAAAATCAGCGGCAACGTGGTGAACAGCTCGGGGCTGATCGCTATCTGGTCAAATCCCAAGTCGGCATCGAAGATGTCGTTCGTGTCGTTCACGAAGTATTAGGCGATCAGCAGGCTGCCGACCCCGGGACACCTCAAGCGCCAACTCCGGCCGCTGTATCGCCCGCAGCAGCCGCGCCACCGTCCGCACCGGCAGCACCTAGTCCGCAAGCCGGCTCAAATCCGCTCCCAATCCCTGGCAGTCTAGCACCTCAGCCAGCCGTACCGCTCACCCCTGCTGTCGCTCCACCTCAAGCCCAGGTACCACCGCCTAGCGCATCTGCTGAATCCATACCGCTACCGCAGTCAACGCCTGCTCTTCAGTCGCCACAATCTCAACCTGTAGCTAAGACCACGTCCCGCCCCATCATGACATCTGGAGCTGCAGCTATGCCACCAGTCAATCCACTGCCACAGCCAGCCGGTAAACTGCCAGAGCCAATGAAACCACTACAGGCAAAGAGCCGTGTTATCCAGCCAATCAACGATCCCACTGCCCGCTCAGTCAATCTCGATGAGCTACTTGGCAAGGAGATGGCAAAAGAAGCTGGCATCAATCCAGCAAATGCTCCTGAAGTAAATTCGACCGCAGAGACACAAGCCGAGATTAATACCCAAATCCAACAGTTTGCCAGCAACCCAGTCGCCAGTCCCACTCCGATCGAAAATATCCCTGTTGTTAGTATCGATAACTCCGGCATTGCAACAAGTTCGGCAGACATCACTGCAGCGCCCTCCTTGCCCACGCCTGCACCAGCGCCCACCGCACCTACCGCTCCACAAGCTGACACGCCGCAATAGTGCGCTATACTAGGGCGATAATGCGTCTTAACAAATTCATCGCACATACCACTGGGCTAAGTCGTCGTGAAGCCGACTCTTTGATTGAATCTGGAAGAATACGTGTCAACAACGCCGCCGTGCAGCTCGGGGCACAGGTCAATCATAGCGATGTTGTGCTCTATGACGGCAAGGTACTTGCTCACGAGGCACACTACCAATATCAGCTGCTAAATAAGCCCCCGCAGTACGTCTGTTCGCGTAAAATACAGGGCGAGACCCCCACGATCTATTCGTTGTTGCCCGCCAACCTCCGTCATCTTAAGCCTGTCGGGCGCCTCGACAAAGATAGCTCCGGGCTGATCCTATTAACAGACGATGGGGATTTTGCTCATCGCATGACACATCCAAAATTCGCAAAGACGAAAATCTATGATGTCACCCTCGACCACACCCTTGAACCGCTACATATGCAGATAATTTCGGACTACGGTGTCGCACTGGATGATGGCGTATCGCAGTTCCAAGTCAGCCGCGTTGAGCCCGATAGAAGAGGGAAGAGCTATACAGCCATACCCAATAAACACAGCCCCTCAAACGCTTCGGTACGCTCACATAGCTCTCCTACGTACGAAGTACGAATGTCCGAAGGCCGCAACCGCCAAATCCGCCGCACATTTGCCGCGTTAGGCTACACTGTTACACGTCTCCATCGTATTTCGTTTGGTCCATACCGCCTCACAGATGAAAAACCAGGCGAATTTCACCCGGTTTCCATATCATAAGTCCCCCACCTCTGTTATAATACCAGCAATGAGTAAACTCCCGACTGTTGCAATCGTAGGCCAAGCGAATGTTGGTAAATCCAGCCTGTTTAACCGTCTGTATGGCTCCCAAGAGGCAGTAGTGGCGCGTGAGGCAGGGACAACGAGAGACAGTGTGATCCGGCGAATAACGTGGTCTCTCGAGACCGAACGATCGAATGACCGAACGACCAAAATGCTTAGAACGAGTCGTAAGACGAGCTTCAGAGGGAGGAGTGACGCTTCGGAATTTACTTCCGGAGCAAGTGGAGGGGTGGGCCCTTCATCCAGTTTTTGGCTGGTCGATACGGCGGGGCTCAAAAAAGCCGAGGATGAATTCGAAGCTAGTATACAGGAACAAATCGAAGAAGCCGCGGATGCCGCGGATGTCATCCTGGTCGTCGTGGACGGCACAAAATATCCCGATCACCAGGACGGGTCAATCGCCAAACAAGCCCTGCGCAGTAAAAAACCTGTTCTGCTCGTCATCAACAAAACCGACCTAAAAGGCAATCTCGATACCGTCGAGTTCCGCCGCCTCGGCATCAGTACCATCATCCGCACCAGCGCCGAGCACGCCACTGGCATCGATCAGCTTTCTAGTGCAATCATACAAACTCTGCCTTCTTCATCCTTTGTCGCTCATTCTGCCGATGAAGAACATTCGCTGCGAATTGCGCTCATTGGCCGCCCTAATGTCGGCAAGAGCCAGCTGTTTAATCGCCTCGCTGGCAAGCAGCAAGCCATCGTCGCCAATGTTGCAGGAACCACGCGTGACGTCAACCGCGTTGTCCTACGATATGAGGGAAGGGATATTACGCTGCTTGATACCGCTGGCATCCGACGCAGCGGCAAACAAGAGGTCGGCATAGAGAAATTTTCAGTCCTGAGAACCTTTCAAGCTATCGAAGAAGCCGACATATGTTGCTTATTGATGGATGTTAATGAATACGCCACTCAGCTGGACCAAAAACTCGCGGGCCAGATCAAAGAGGCAGGCAAGGGCCTTATCATTGTCGTCAGCAAATGGGACAGTATTGAAAAAGACCCTAAGCTTGCCGACGAAATCGCAGCCCGTATTTCGCATGAGTTTGCTTTCGTGCCATGGGCACCGCTCCTATTCACAAGCTCCATCACCGGACAGAATATTACCAAAATCTTTGAGCTTGCTGCCCAAATTGACGTTCGCCGTCAGCAACAGATTAAAACAAGCGACCTGAACCGCATTCTGATGGATTGCGTCCGTAAACACCCGCCCGCCGGGCTTAAGAACACCTTCCCGAGGCTTCGCTATATGGTCCAGACCGATACTGCACCACCATGGTTTGTCATCTTTGGTGGTAACCTTAAGTTGCTCCACTGGTCGTATAAACGGTATCTAGAGCGCCAGCTACGCGACAAATACGATTTCACCGGTACGCCGATCATGTTCAGCTTTCGCCAGGAGTCTAAGAAAGAATCGTAGTACATGCGTTCACTCGACACATACACGATCTCTCTCAAGATGCGTGCCTACAGTCAAAAGCACAGCTCTAGAGCCGATAGGCTGCCAAGCCCAATGACATTGCTTGAGTATTTATTTACAAACTCTGGTAACATGGGCGTAATTGCCATCACTACCGTCATACTCGTCGTGATAACCGTCGGTATGATTGACTCTTTTGGACCGTTGCACTACGCAACGCTCGTCTGGTATGCAAGTGTAGTTACGATCCTAGCAGTCGCAGCTTGGCTACTGTGGTGGCTCGGCGCTTACCGTCGCACACAGCATACGGTACGCCAGCTCGCCGCCGATAATGGCTGGCACGCTCACACTGATATACGTCCATCGCGCCGACATCCGGAAATGTTTGCTCGCTTTACAGCGAGCGTGTTTTCAATCGGCCATACGCGCGTCATTCCGGTACTGTTATCCCAACACGTGTTACCTGGTATTGAGATTGGCGAATACCGCTACCAAGTTGGGCTCAACTGGGGATATACGCGCGAAGTGGGGTTCATCCGTATCCCCCTAGAGCGCCGTATCCCACACTTGATGCTGGTTGCCGAGTCTGGTCCATTGGTTGAGCGCCGGTTCAGACAAGACCAGCGCCAAGAACTTGAGGGTAACTTTAGGGATTATTTTACCCTCTATTGTCCTCGACGCTATGAAAGTGATGCACGATTTATCCTCACGCCTGATTTTATGCAGACACTAATGCATGTTGCTACCGGTGCTCATGTGGAAATTATTAATCACGATATGTACATCTATGGTGAGCACATTGGTCTAGCTACGAAGGATAAGCTCCGGCGCGCCCTGGCACTTATAAATGGTGTCCAGAACCAAGCGTTAAGACGCACCGAACGATACTACGATGATCGCATCGCTTCTCTCCGTGCTGATGACGAAATTACGGAACAGGGGAAACGTCTATCATTTATGCGCACCGATATCATTATCGGCATCATACTCTTCTTGCTGTACATCGCCTTCAGACTAGCAGGACACCTCTTCTCATAGACACCTCATATTTGTAAAATTACTTTTATTATGATATAATTAATTTTAATGAAATACTATGCCGACACGTTGCACCCGGTCTGTGTGGATACCTACACGCTCCCTAGAATGAAACGAATAATTGACTTCCGGGACGGCAGGACGCTTGCACAGCGCTGCATTCGATTTCTGAGAGCCGAGCCTCCCCCTGCACCTCCACAAGACCCTGCCAGCCAGCTGCTTCGCCTTACATATCATCATACCTCAGAGGTAGATGCTGCGCGAAATAAATCAACACACCATCCTCCCCAGGTAGCTCTGGCTGGCAGCCGCGTAGCAGGGTCGACAACCGGACGATTTGAACGACAGAGAATGCTAGACCCCGTCCTTACGCTTGTTACTACTCACGGGTTCGAACCGACTGGAGGACACACCATTACGGTAAACGGCGTGCTTGCCCCAGGCTGTGATGGTGATGGCAGTGGCACATTTGGGAGCGAAATCCTAAAGAACGAGGCAAATCAATCATTCCTGCACCGGTTGGGAGTATGCGCCCTTGCAAGCGCAGTGATGCACAGCATGCCCTCGGAGACGCGTGCTAATGCCACTCTCGTCATGCCTGAACGTACCGCTATGGAACCTGGCGTATTCTACCCGTTACTCGACTCAGCAACGAATGTACGACTTGTCGGCGATGGACACGAGCTCGCTGTTCCACTTTGGAGCATGACAGGCCAGCGATTTTGGCCAAGTCCTCGACGCTAAGGTATCATCCACGATACACTACATACTATGAAACTTATCATCGGTCTTGGTAACCCAGGGCAATCCTATGCCTCTACCCGGCACAATGTCGGGTTTATGATAGTTGAAGCGTTTGCCAAGAAGTACCGGGCTGAATTTTCCCCTAAGCCTAAATATAAAGCCGAAATAGCCGAATGCACTATCGACAACGAAAAAGTACTCATCCTAAAGCCTCAGACCTACTACAACCTGTCTGGAGAGGCCGTCCAGTTAGCGGCTCATTTTTATAAATTGACGGTGAATGACATCCTTATTATTCACGATGAACTCGTTTTGCCACTCGGCACACTGCGAACTCGAGTCGGCGGCAGCGGTGCAGGGAACAATGGCGTCAAGTCCATTGGAGCGCATATTGGGTATGGAACAAATCGGTTACGTATCGGCACACGCGGAGAATACTACTCTCACGCACCCGATACCGAGTACGTGCTGGGTGAGTTTACCCGAGCTGAAGCGGCACAATTAGCAGAGCTGCAACCAACCATATTTCACCTGATAGACGGGTTTATCAGGGGCGAGTTTCGCCCGACTACGATTACTGACACGCAGAAGTAGTCATTCACCCACGACTAGCATCGTCATGCACCATTGGTGCAATAGCTCGTGCATTCGAGTCTCATAACTGCACCGGCGGTGCAGTATGCTATAATAAATCATCTATGTACGAGTCGGATACCCGGCGTTTACTACAAGAGGTGGGACTCAAAGCAACATTTCCTCGACTGGCAATTATCACCGAATTGTCTCGTTCGCATATCTCCCCGAAAAGCGCCCCAGAGCTTACTGCAACATTGTCGCAATTTCCACGTTCAACAATCTACCGAAACCTCGTAACGCTCGAGCGAAAGGGGATTGTCAAAAGTAGTCTTATTAAATGGATACGCCGCTATGAGCTCGGCGACGAGCTAATGCCGCATCACCATCACATCACCTGTCTCATATGTGGCAAGGTAAATGATTTTGATTCCTCCAAGCTAGAACAACAACTGGAGTCGGCCTCAAAAGACGCTGGATACATGCTACGGGCGCATAGCGTCGAGCTACGCGGAATCTGCAGCGATTGCAGCGACGAGCCGCAACCAAGCACCGCTCGAGTGATACTCAGCTATGGCATCCAGTCCATGAAAAAACTCCGGCCAAAAGACCCTCTCATGGAAAAGTTGATCCAGGAGGACGAATACGAGCCATTCAACGATAAGTCGCCTATACCCCCAGCCAATAAATGACTGCGCCCACGAGACCGATGCCCACTAGGAGTACAAGCGCTTGGAGTGTACCAATACGCTGTGGTTGCTCGTGAATATCAGGGATAATATCGCTAGCTGCAACATAGATGAACATGCCGCTCGCTAGCGCAAGCAACTCAGCTTCCGGCAGCACCGTCGACTTTCCCAGTACATACACAATGACCGCAGTGACAAGCGTTGCAACACCTGTAGCAATATTCATCAAAATAACTTTTTTGTCATTCCAGCCACGAGACATTAGGATCCCGAATGTACCAAGTTCCTTCGGGATTTCATGCGCGCTCACTGCCAATGTTGTCACCACACCCAGGCGTGCATCAACCAAAAATGCCGCCGCGATGGCCGCGCCATCAATCACGTTGTGTACCATATCACCAGTCATCACCAGTCTGTTCTGCTGTTCATTACGGGCTGTTTCGTGATCATGGTGATGATGAAACCAGCTTGCCAAACGTTCCAGTAAAAAGAAGCTTAGAAATCCGCCCAGCGACCACAGCAACAGTGTACGAGGCTCACCCAGTTCGAACGCTTCAGGCAACAGATCAAAAAACGCTGCCGCCAGCAAGGCACCAGCCCCAAACGGCAAAGCCAGTAATATAGCTTTTTGGCGGCGGTTTTTCGTCAAGAAGAGAAATGAGCCTGCACCAAGCGAAATCAAGCTGCCAAGGACAACCGAGCCAATCAGTATGAGAAGAGTTGTTTCAAACATAGGCATGACTATACGACGACGATTGGGTAGTTGCAAATTTGTTGCAATAAGCATCCATACTTGAGACAAGTATTTCATAACATAATAAAAGTCCCGCTTCATCAGCGGGACTTTTCAGATATCTCTTGTAAGGTGCCGGGTAAGGGTGGGCATCACCCGACACCATACAACCCTTCAACCCACCCGGGCCGAACACGCGAAGCGTCAACGGTATATTGATCTACGTACCGTACGCTCATGTCGTAGGACATGGTTGTTTGATACTCGCTACTGTGGTCCGCCTTTGATAGAATTCTCTCGCAGAGAAAATTCTATGTCGGGTCCGTCCTAAGACGGATAAAGTTAAAGGGGTTAGTATACGCGCTAGCTATAAATGCGTTAAAGTGGAGGGTAGAAAACTTCAAAGCAACTAGTGCGCAACCTAACAATATCTGTAATAATATTGTTAATGGGGGTATAAGGTGCGTTAATCCGCCTATTGACGGACTACCGATGTATATATTAGCACGTAAGTGCTATAATGTCAACACATTTTTACATAATTTTCATGAAGATCAATACCATCACTCCAGATCATCACAATTTACTCAAGAGATTAGTAACTATTGATAGTCCTCCAAAAATCTTACGCTATATAGGAAATATTCCAAAACCGACTACTCCAGTAGTCTCTATCGTCGGTACGAGAAGGCCGACTGCTTATGGCCGCGCCGTCACCGAACAAATCGCCAGCGCCCTCGCAAGCCGTGGTGCGCTAATTGTCAGCGGTATGGCAATTGGTGTTGATGCTCTCGCGCATGCCGCCGCGCTTGATGCAGGCGGCCACACACTGGCAGTACTGCCGAGTGGTGTTGACGACCCGTATCCGAAGTCAAACCAGCGTCTCGCGAAACGCATCCTTGCTAATGGCGATGCTCTGATAAGCGAGTACGAAAACGGCCACAAGCCATACGCCCATGACTTTTTGTGGCGTAATCGCCTTGTCAGTGGTCTGGCGGATGCTGTGATCGTCACAGAGGCAAATCTTCGCAGCGGCACGCTCAGCACCGTCGCTCATGCCCTCGGTCAGGGCAAAGATGTCTATGTTGTCCCGGGACCCATCACCAGCCCACTGAGTGCAGGTTGTAACCGGCTTATCGCCCAGGGTGCCACGCCAATCACTGATGTTGACAGTTTGCTCGAGCAACTCGGCCTCACCGGTCAGGCATCACTGGCGCTCGGCGACTCGCCCGAAGAGGCCACTGTACTTGAGCTTATCCGATCTGGTATATCTGACGGTGATGAGTTGCTCACAAAATCCGGCTACCGTGCCGAGAAATTCTCGCAAACACTGACCATGCTCGAGATCAAGGGATTCGTTCGCGCCCTAGGCGGCAACAAGTGGCGAGTGTGAGTCAGCCGATGCATCCATTTGCTGCTGCATTGTCCGCCCTATGAGGAGATCAAGTAACCGGGTTGCCTCTTCGCACTTAAGTTTCTCCAGCAGCGGAAGACTCGCACTTGCCGTTTCGGGCAGTTTACTTGCTGGGACGATATCTTGAACCATCTCCTGTAATTCAGGATCAGTTGTGAGAGCGGTAAATATATAGTCTTCAAGGTCAGGATATGCATCAGTCAGCAACCTTCGATTAACATGACCTGTTGTAACAAGCTGTTCATCAGCCGCTAAATACGCCAGTAATTCTGGATCGCCCTCTCGTGGAGACTCAGCGATAGCGCTTCTCATCGCTTGAATTTCGAGTAGATGGGGAGATACGCTCACTTCAGCTGATAGCGTTGTCTCACCATACAGTGCGCCATTACCATTACGAGCAGTGAGTCCTGGAGTCTGCACGCCATAATTTTCCGCCCAGAGTAGGCCATTTTCTCGTGCATTATTTGTATCAACCAAAATATCGCGCCCACCCAAGACCTGCACCTCATAACGAGTTGCGTACGGAATATTGTCGTTGCCAATACTACTCATAATAAACTCTTTACTTATTTAAATGATTATATCACTAAATTACAATTTAGTCAATTATGTTGTCCTACGAGCGCTCTTTTTGGTCTTTTTAGAACGTCTATGCCCATTATGCTACTGGTTGCATGGGACGTCAAACGAGGAGGTGTTTAAAACAAATTCGAGTCTACATTGTATACCATATTTACGATAGCGCCTGCGGATACCCTGGACACCAGACACAATTATGGAGATCGTAAACCTGCGGTTAGCGAGCAACGGGCTACCTAGGCTACAAACCATAAAATGTAACACATATCATTTACAAATTATGTAACCATGCTAGTATAAGGCGCTGTATATATGAGCAAAAATTTAGTTATCGTCGAAAGCCCAGCCAAAGCCAAAACCATCGAGAAATACCTCGGTAAAGACTTCAAAGTGCTTTCAAGCATCGGCCATATCCGCAGCATTGCCAAAAAAACCAAAGACGGCTCACCGCCAATCGATGTTGCCAATGGCTTTGCCACTACCTACGAAATTGACCCCGACAAGAAAAAGACTATTGCTGAGCTTCGAAAAGCTGTCAAAGCCGCCGAAACTGTCTGGCTGGCAACCGATGAAGACCGCGAAGGGGAAGCGATCGCGTGGCATCTTTGTGAAGTGCTCAAACTTGATCCCAGTAAAACAAATCGGATTGTGTTCCACGAGATTACGAAATCAGCCATCGAAGAAGCCGTGCAGCACCCCCGTACTGTTGACATGCATCTCGTACAGGCCCAACAAGCCCGTCAAATCCTTGACCGGATCGTCGGATTCGAACTAAGCCCGGTCGTCTGGCAAAAAGTCCCTGGCGGCAAAAGTGCCGGTCGCGTGCAGAGCCCGGCCGTGCGGCTCATCGTCGAGCGTGAGCGCGAAATTCGCGGATTTGAGAGCTCAAGCCAGTTTAAAGTGACAGCAGAGCTAGCCAGGGGCGAGAAGAAGGCAAAAGACATCTTCAAAGCTGAGTTACCGAAACGATTTGACACCGAGGAAGAAGCTCGACACTTCCTAGAAAGCATCATAGAAGCTTCGTATACCGTATCCGATGTTACCAAGACCCCGGGCACACGCAACCCAGCTGCACCTTTCACCACCAGCACCTTGCAGCAGGATGCTAACGCCAAACTTGGCTTTGGCTCGCGTGCCACCATGGCAAGCGCTCAAAAGCTGTACCAAGACGGTAAAATCACGTACATGCGTACCGACAGTGTGAATTTGAGCAAACAAGCCATGGCTGCTGCGGCCAGCTACATCGAGAAAACCTATGGTAAAGACTACGTTCAAGTCCGTGCCTACAAAACCAAATCAGCCAGCGCCCAGGAGGCCCATGAAGCTATCCGCCCAACCGATATGTCACTCGAAAAAGCCAGTTCTAACGAATACGATCAGAAGCTCTACGATCTCATTCGCCGTCGCACACTTGCCTCACAAATGTCATCTGCCAAACTCGAGAAAACCGAAATTGTTATTGAAATTATTCCAAATTCCAACATCCAACATCCGACATCTACTTTTATCGCCAAGGGCGAAGTCATTACATTCCCCGGATTTCTCGCCGTATACGGTGGTGGTAAGGATGACAACATGCTCCCCAGCCTCTCTGTAGGTGATGATGTGTTATTACAACAAGCCGAAGCACGACAAATTTTTGCTCGTCCACCTGCCCGCTACACCGAAGGAAGCCTCGTCAAAAAACTCGAAGAACTTGGCATCGGCCGCCCAAGTACCTATGCCACCATTATCGGCACCGTGCAGAGTAGGGGATATGTTGAACGAGGAGAATCAGAAGGCACGCCACGAGAAGTGGTTGTCTTGACGCTGTCAAAACAAATGGAAAGAATGAAAGACCGAGAGACCGAGAGAGAATCGCAGAAATCACAGGCCACGCCAGCCCAAACAGAGAGGGTATATTCTCAAGAAGGCAGTATAAGCGTAGAGCAGTCGCAAAGCGACGAAACGCTGCCTTCGGAGAAAAAAACCGAATCTGTTTCGGATAACATCCGCCGCGAGGTCATCACTGAAAAAACCGGCTCAGACCGCGGGAAACTTATTCCAACACCGGCAGGAGAGCTGATTGCAGACTTCCTAACTGATCATTTCGAGCCAGTTGTCGACTACGGCTTTACCGCCAACGTTGAAAAGCACTTCGATGATATTGCCAGTAACACGCTCGCACGCAACACGATGCTCCAGGATTTTTACGAGCCATTCCATGGCCTCATAGCCAAATCGAGTGAAATCGACCGAAGTAAAGTCGGCGCCTCGCGTGAAGTCGGCATTCACCCAAAGTCTGGCAAACCTATCACAGCGCGTTTTGGCCGTTTCGGTCCAATGCTCCAGCTCGGCAGTAGCGAAGACGACACCAAGCCGGAGTTTGCTCCGATGCCTCGCGGCGCAACGATTGAAACCGTTACACTCGAGCAAGCCTTAACAGCATTTGAGCTGCCACGGATCGTCGGACAGAGCGATGACGGGCAGGAAATCAAAGCCAATATTGGTCGTTTCGGGCCGTACATACAGATCGGCTCGCTCTATGTAAGCATCAAACCCGAAGACCCGCACACGATCACGCTCGAAACCGCCAAAGAACTCTATGCCGCTAAACTCCAGGCCGAGGCCGAGAAAAACATCGCTGATTTCGGCGATGGCATCAAGGTGCTCAATGGCCGTTTCGGGCCTTACATCACCGACGGTAAAAAGAATGCTAAAATCCCCAAAGATTCTGACCCGAAGACCATCACGCACGACGAAGCCAAAAAACTTCTCGCCGAGGCCCCAGAGAAGGGCAAAGGCCGTCGTTTCCCCCGCCGCAAAAAGAAATAATAGGCCGCTCACCAGGGCGAGTTGACCATTTTTTTGAATATTTGCAAATATTGTTGACTTGTGATATACAATGTGCTAATAATAGCCTATGGAACACCCTGTTAGCACACCATCCGCAACCGAACTGGCCACGATGGATCTTCGTGAAATAACGGAGATAAGCGAAACAGACGGTTATGCCTTAATCGAGCGATTATCCTATGAAATCGAAACGACCGATTGGTCTGATGAAGACAAACAACTAGTATTCCAAGCCCTTGAGGACGCCCTACGCATTCATGAGGGTGACACCCAAGGCACCAGGCCCTTCATCGTCCACCCGCTCCGGGTGGCGATTCGTATCATAAGCAATGATCATTTCAATGTCCGCGATCGGCCTGATCTTATCATCGCCGCACTGCTGCATGACTCAGTCGAGGACCATCCCGAGCGCTGGCTGCCTGAACTAGGAGATGTGAGTGATTTCAAGCAATCAGACTATGGGCAGTCTGCAATCTACGATCTTCAGCAGAGGGCGCTTGATGCAATTTCCGAACGATATGATAAAGCCGATGACCCAGAGTTCGGTAAGCGAATTCGAGGCATAGTTGAATGGCTGACGAGCGAGCCGTATCGCGACGACCTCAACAAAGATGTCGAAAGCCCAGTAGAGCGTCAACTGCGTAAATGGGACGCATATGAATATGGTGTACGTGGCCTCATGCAATCTCCTGATGCGCTGGGTGCCAAAGTTATCAAACTGTCTGATTTTATAGAAAACTTCGTCGGCGGTATGAAGCACCATGAGAAGGAAGGTATGCGTACCCGTATGGCAAGGAAATACGTATTTCTCTCCAACGACATGTATGCGTTTGTAAAAGCCTCAAAAATTATTCCGAAATCATCCAAAGGCCGTCTCAGGCGTCAAATAGTGCGGGCTCAAAGCGACGCACTGCAGGCTATCAGTAGCCATGTCAAACTTCATCTTCAGGATGCCCCGCTCTATGACATATCCGGGAAAACTATTGAGAGGCTTGATGGCAGGAAGAAGGTCAAGCCCAGGAAAAGACTCGGCCTTGTCGCGCTAATATCATTACTCCGCTTTGGCGCATAAGCGTATATCTTTTTACGAAACAACAAATCTAATCGCTAGAAAAGCCTCAAAATACTATTTACCATAAGCGCCAAGTATGTGCTATAATAATCGACATACGCAAATTGTGTTGTGAAATAACAAATTTAGTTGACTGAAATCATAATTTGTTCTATAATTACAAACAAGATTGACACTATCAACCTATAACCCCGCTGTGAGGCACGAGGATTCAGCATGAGTGAGATCGCAACCGAAGAAATGACCGTAGACACTAGTAGCGCCGTCGAGCGTATCCTGGGGAGTATTGAGCGCGAACGCGAACGCGAGATTATCGCCCGACGCTTTGGGCTCCACGACCGCAAGGAGACGCTAGAGCAAATCGGAGATCTGCTTGGGATTACACGTGAGCGCGTCCGCCAGCTCGAAAAGGCCATTCTTATCCGCCTCAAGCTCGCTGCCGAAAAAGACGCTGACAACGTTCAGGCCATCGAGAAGCACTTTATACGACATCTTCACGAGATGGGCGGGGCAGCACGCGTCAGCGACCTGACAAAGCGCGTTCACGCCACACCAAAGGATCTTGACCATGCCCACATCGCATTTATTGCTGAGTTAGCCCCAAACCTCACCGTGCTGAACGAAAATGATCACTACCATCACGGCATCGCCATTAAAGAACGTCATGATGAGAAAAAACTTCGCGGGGACATCGACTCGGTCGTAAAAACAATCAAAGAACACGGCCACCCTCTCTCGATCAATGATTTGCACGGCAAACTTAACCACGACCACCCTGACCAAGTACGTGCCATCGCTAGCCTAAGCAAAAACCTTTCAACACTGAAAGACCAATGGGGGCTTAACAAGTGGCCGACCGTCAATCCTAAAAATATCCGCGACAAGATCTATGTCATCTTGCAAGACGGCGGTAAACCGCTGCATTTTAGTGAGATCGCCAAGGCCATCAAAGGTAGCGACTTCAAACGTAAAAATGTTACCACCCAGGCAATCCATAATGAACTCATCAAAGACAAGCGATTCGTTCTAATCGGACGCGGTATCTATGCCCTCAACGAATGGGGATACAGCAAGGGCACCGTTAGCGATATCATCCGGGGAATTCTTAAAAAAGAGGGCGGTCCTCTGACCCGAGATGAGATTGTCCGTCGCGTCCTGAAGCACCGCCAGGTCAAAGAAACGACTATTTTGCTCAACCTGCAAAGCAAACCTGAGTTTAAACGCGTCGCCAAAGCGACCTATGCACTTGTCGAAGAAAAAGGGAAGTAGCATCGCCGTCTCACTACGGTCACCGCTATGACTGGCGTGGCTGTTAATTGTGTAACAGATGTGAGACAATAAGAATGACAATGGGCTCACTAATCGGATTCTTGCTTAATCTTTTACTTCAGTGGTACGTCTGGGTACCCCTCGTTGGAATACTTGCATACTACACATGGCGAAACTACAAGGCTGCTGACCATTTAGAAAGCACCTCCGGCGTATTACTCATACTTGAGATCCCAAAGGCAAATGACAAGCAGGAGTTGGCTGCCGAACAAATGTTTGCCAGTTTACACGGTATTCTACGCGACCGAAAGGAGCTACGTGACAGCGGTGGATGGCAAGAGTATGTCAGTTTTGAAATTGCTGCCGTCGGCAAGTTGATTAGGTTTTACGTCTGGGTTCCAAAACACCTGCAAAACTTTGTCGAGGGACAGATATATGCCCAATACCCCACTGTACAGATTTTTGAAGCAGACGAAGATTATACAAAACGGCATATCGAGCACCCAGTCGTCCATACAGCCGAACTAAGCCTGAGTGACAACGAAGTCCTGCCCATCAAGACGTTTCAAAGCTTTGAGGTCGACCCGCTCGCCGGCATTACCGCCACACTGGGAAAACTTGAGACCAAAAATGAAGAGGTGTGGATTCAGGTGATTGCTCGACCGATTGCCGATGATTGGCACAAACGGGCAAGTAGCTATGTTCAGAAAGCGCGAGGCGGAGGGGGGCTGGATATCGACTGGGGATTTATGAGCTATTTTGTACGAATTCTGGAGGCGCTCTGGACTCCACCCACCAGCACGGCCAGCGAGTCAAAACCAAAAGAGTTGAGCGAGCGTGAAAAGACACGAATTGCTGAGGTCGAGAAAAAATCGACAAAATTAGGCTATCGAGTAAAGATTCGCATCGCCTACCTCGGCGATGAGCAAATCGATGCGAAGCTTCGCATGCAAGCAATCGTTGGAACCTTCAAGCAGTTCAATTCCACAAATCTCAACGGGTTCCGCATGACAAACAGTAGCTTCAGGCGTGAAGACCTTGCCCCGTACACCAGTCGTCTATTTATCGATAGGGGATTTATCCTTAACATCGAGGAGCTGGCATCAGTTTATCACCTACCACATACCAGCGTAGAAACGCCAAATATAGTCTGGGCTAGTACGAAAACCGCTGAGCCACCCTCAAAGCTGCCGGTACTCACCGGCGATGCAGCATACGATGAACAGATTAGCGCGTTCGGGCTGACAAATTTCCGAGGCACCAACCAGCAATTCGGACTCTATCGATCTGACCGGTCACGACACGTGTACATCATTGGCCAGACTGGAGCAGGGAAGAGTGGTTTGCTGGAATTATTCGCACTCAGCGATATTTACCATAACCAAGGCTATGCGATTATCGATCCGCATGGCGACCTGGCGGTTGATAATCTGCGATTTATCCCACAGTCACGAATCAAAGATGTCGTCTATTTCAACCCTGCAGATACCGCATATCCCCTCGGTTTTAACCCGATGGAAGTACTGGACCCGAACCTCAAAAGCAACACAAGCTCGGAGATTATCGGCGTCCTCAAACGTATGTTTGGGGAAAGCTGGGGACCTCGGCTGGAATATATCCTACGCTATACCATCCTGGCGCTGCTTGACCACCCTGACACGACGATGCTTGATATTACCCGAATGTTGACCGATAAAAAATTCCGCAAAGAAGTGCTAGCAAGCTGTACTGACACCGTTGTCTTGAATTTCTGGAACATCGAATTTGCCAGCTGGAACGATAAATTCCAGGCTGAAGCAGTAGCTCCCGTACTTAACAAAGTGGGCGCCTTTACTGCCAACCCGATCATCCGCAATATCATCGGTCAAACTCACAGCACTTTCAATATTCGGCAATTAATGGACGAGGGTAAGATACTTATCGTCAACCTGTCCAAAGGCCTTATCGGCGAGGACAATGCAGGTATCCTGGGGTCATTTATCGTCACGAAAATCCAACTTGCCGCCATGAGTCGGAGCGACATCCCTAATATCGAAGATCGTCGACCTTTTTACCTCTATGTGGATGAGTTCCAGAACTTTGCAACTGACAGTTTCGCGACAATTCTCTCCGAAGCTCGAAAGTACGGCCTTAATTTAACCGTCGCCAACCAATATATCGCACAGATGGGAGATACGGTCCGTGATGCAGTATTCGGGAATGTCGGAAGCATGGTTAGCTTTCGTGTCTCCGCTGATGACGCGCCGTTTCTTGTAAAGCAATTTGAGCCGCAATTTGAGGCTGCTGACCTGCTTCAAATGCACAACCGCAATTTTATTATCAACATGGTCATCAGGGGAGAGAAAACCCCGGCATTTAGCGCTACGACACTAGCGCTACCAGATGCACCATCTGATTACCTTGAGTACATCATTGCTCATTCACGCGCTCATTATGCCAGAAGTCGCGAGGAGGTAGAGCAGGAGATACGACAACGAATCATGCCAGCCCAGCAACCCCCGATGCAACCTGCCATGCCAAAACAGTGGCCTATCCAAGGCGCCAGTCAAGTACAGCCAGCTGCACCAGCTAAAACCCCCTCCAGTACTCAGCCGTCACCCGAGCCAGCATCGTCGGATGCACCAGCCCCGAAAAAACGTCGTCGTTCGCGAAGCCGCAAAAAATCTACTACAGGTCAATCTCAAACCTCATCATCAACGCCGTCACAAGCTTCAGATTCAGCCCCAAAGCCCGCTGCGCCAGCAGGCAACGATCACGAACTCCGTCTCCGCTGATGTATATGACGCGGCGTACAAAATATCAGAACAAATATAGAACATTATGCGCTATGGTGTATCTGAAGTCTACAGCAAGTAACATGTCATATCAACAAGTAACATATGGTCTCAAAACAGAAGCGGGCAAGTCAAAATTTTTATAACGAGGTGAGAAAATCAACGCGTATATAGAAGCAAACCGTGGAAGGAATATGCCTAATGTGAATATTATTATCGTGTCGCACAATATATCTTTTACGACTAATGAATACTGTACAGAATCTGGTCTTGTATACGTCCTTTTAGTCTCTTCGACAGGGGACATTAGCGGCAGATTGCCATGGCTACGCCACTAATGTCCCCGCAACTGCGTTACCGCTTCTGCCCTCATATATATATCGCGCTCTATCAGCGTGTGTTGTCGTACATATCTAACAGATGTTGTTGTTTTTGTATGACTTTGTTGTTAAAATTTGACTTTTCCACAATATGATTTTACGTCCCTGCTATTCCCTCCTATATTTGCTTTTTTCGATTTTTGTATTTTTGTATAGTTTTTTCCAATCGAAACTATCTCAGATTATTGAACAAAAATAGAACATTTCATAAAAGAGAGTAGGTAGCATGTCTTGTAATACCCTGCTTTCTACTCGGTGTAATACGCTTTCCCCTCAACGCGAAGATCAAGGTACTGTGGTACAATGCCCTGCTGTTCAACAGCCCCAAGCGCACTACGTAAATCGGCCACCTGTCGAGAAGGCTCCCGATCGACGTGCAGCTTTACCCGGTATGGGCGGTCTTTTAACGTAATATCGATTTCCTTCAGAAGCCCCGGTGGCAATATCACCTCCTGGACTTCACCGAGAGACATTGCTTTTACTTGGGCTACCACTTGACCAATAAACTGCATGGTACGCCTTGAAGCAACTTGTTGCGCCTCAACAGGCAGCCCCGACTCATCTTTTATTGACACAAGTTCACGAGGAACAAATTCGGCGTGCTCAAACGCAATACCGTCCTTGTCAACATAGTAGAGCTTGGCGCCAAGCTGCCATTTTGCCACAGGAACACGTTCGGTAGTTGACAAACTATGTTGTGCAAACCCGGTATCGCCCCGTACCTCAATAGCCGATAGCTCCGGCGAATCATGCCTCATCACAGCCAGTAGCATCGACTGGTCTAAAAACGGTGCCAGTCGCTCGAGGGGATGAGCGTTTAGGTACGTATCAACCTGAGTGGTATAGCGGCGTGACGCCGCATCGGTAGGCTGGATAGTAACAATGAGACTGTCAATGAGCCATACACAGCCGCCGACAGCAACAAGACATATGGCCAGTAGCCGTCCGATCCTCCGACGGTGCCCACGGAGCTCATGCTCTTCAAGCCGTGATGACTTAAGATGTGAGGTTGATTCAACAGCCGATACAATCCGAGATGATACGCTGCCGGTAAGTGTTCGGCTTCGGCGGAATAGTGCTTCGCCAGCATTAGCGGCATCAAACCGCGGTGTTCTCGTTTGATGGCCTTGTGACCGTTGTCGACGCGAGCTAAATGACATACTATTCCTTATACACTTTCATTATCATCATAGCAACGTCTCTTGAGGCATGTGGTTTTGCGAATTGATGTAAATTATGCGACAACTCTTTTTGTCGCTGAGTATCGTGTATCAACGAAATGATAGCCCGACCAAGCTCATCCCCCTCTGCTATCATCTGGTCAGTGAGTACGACAGCAGCGTCAACACCCCTGTAAACTGCAGCATTTTTTACCTGGTCGCCTAAGTGAGCTGCAGGTATGACAATCGCGGGTTTAGCGAGGCCCGCCAGCTCCTGCAAAAATGTCGCGCTTGCTCGACTCACTACGACATCTGCTGCACCCAACACATCATGCATATTTTCAAATACAAATGGTACTGCCTGATAGTGAGGATGATCTGGTACTCGAGCGGCCACCGATTCATAGTGAGCCTTGCCCGTGACGTGATAGACCTGCGCACCCGAGGCGACCACCGCATTGCCGCAGTGCACCATAGCTTCATTAATAGATTTCGCACCCAGCCCCCCGCCAGTCACGACAACAAGCGGGGCCGTTACGTCAATCACCCCGATCGCGTCACGAGCACGTCGGATATCATGAGCAGAAAAAGGGTGAAAGACATCTTTCACGGGCACTCCGACATAGCGCGTCTTATGAGGATCATAGTTATAGTTCTCAACAGGAGAGCCCGTCCCGATACTGCGCGCAAAGCGAGCCAGTACACGGTTCGTCAGTCCTGGTCGGGTATCAGAATCATGTATCACGATAGGTATACGCAGCAATACGGCAGCAATTCCAAGCGGTAAACATACATAACCACCTTTAGCAAATACGATATCCGGACGATTTCGCAACAATAGCCATACACTTTGCATAAACCCCATCACAATATAGCCAATGTCACGGAGGTTAAACAGAATCGTCCTCACATCGCCTAGCCGCTGTAGCCACGTCTCACCGTGGTATCGCCGTAACTTACCAGCAGCAATTGTTGTGACACTCACAGGCACGTTCGCATGATGCATTAGTCCCCGTGATTGCGACTCGAATGCTTTATCACAAACAAACTGGACCTCAACGCTATTGTCAAGCTTCGCGAGTTCATTGATAACGGCGAGTACGGGTGTAACGTGACCCCCCGACCCCCCGCCGACTGCTAGTAGCTTCATGACTACTCCCTTGTGTTAGGATTTGATATGACGTAAAACGCGACACATGGTACACGACACCAAGTGCTGCCATCATAAACAGTAAGCTGGTACCGCCAAAACTCAGAAACGGTAGCGTGACACCAGTCAGTGGCATGACTCCTGTCATAGCGCCAATATTAACGACGACATGCGTCCCCAGCCAACCAAACACACCGGCGCACAGTAACCGCATCATAGGATCACTGAGCCGCTCAGATACGCGCATAATACGCATCAGGAGCGCAGCAAATAACCCAATAATGATGACGAGTCCCACAAACCCAAAAATTTCTCCTAGCACAGCAAATATTGAGTCGTTCAGTGCCTCAGGCAAATACCCGAAGGCTTGCACGCCGTTTCCCAGCCCTCTACCAAAAAGCCCACCGCTGCCTATCGCCAGCTTAGCCATATCGATATGGTAACTATTTGAGTCACTCCCACCGCCTGCGCCCAGGAATGTCACAATACGTTCCATACGATGAGGCGACAGTATAACAAACAGGACACCCAGTCCGGCAATTGCCGCTCCACTCACTGCTAGTAACCGAGTTGACACGCCAGATACGATGACCATCGCAAGCATTATTCCAAGCATCGTCAAGCCAGTACCCATATCTTTTTGTAGCCCAATAACGAAAAACATCGCCACCGCGACCAAAATAGCAATCGGCACCATCGTATCATTTGCGTGATTAATCGTGCCTTGTTGGATGCGCCTCCCTAAGAATGCCGCTCCAAAAATAAGTAACGCAAACTTCAAAAACTCCGCGGGCTGAAACGACACAATACCAAAGTTAAACCAGCGACACGCGCCGTTAAAACACATTGCAGGAGGGATCGATAACAACCCAAGCAGTGCTAGCATTGCACAAACCACCAACGCGCTCATAACGAGCGGGCCTGCAAAACGGCGCCACATTTGAAGTGGCACAATACTTCCAACAAAAAACGTTCCTGCCCCCAAAAGAAGATAGATGATCTGTTTGAGCATATAGTGGCCTTGGTCCAAACTACCACCGTCAGCATTAATGCGGTGGATTTGATACGGCGAGATTGCAAATAGCACGACAAGCCCGATAAGTACCAGTAAACCCATAAACAATATCAGCTGGTGATCCGGTCGGTGACGTCGTGAAGCAGTAGCCGCCACACGACTCTGCCCTACCCGTGATCGTCGCATGCTGCCTGGCATCGACTTATATATACCCTCCTGCCAGCGCTATTAGTAGCCCAATAAACGCCGTGACATTCGAAATAATCCAGAATCTCATCGTCACCTTTGACTCTGGCCAACCTTTAGCTTCAAGATGATGGTGTATCGGCGCAGACACGAATATTTTACGGTGGAAGAGCTTTTTGCTCATGATCTGCAGTGCACTTGAACTGATTTCCACCACGAACATTGCACCAATAATTGGCAAGAGGAAAATTGTATTCGTCAGCATTGCCACTACACCAAGTGCCGTTCCGAGCGCAAAGCTACCAACATCCCCCATGAAAAAACGCGCCGGATGAACATTAAACCATACATAGCTGAGCAGCGTCCCGAGCACCGTGAAACAAAACCCTGCGATACCAATGTTACCCTGCAGAAGAGCGATCATTGCAAATGCCATATAGGCCGACGCAAGCATGCCGCCCGCCAATCCGTCGAGACCGTCGCTGATATTCACAGCATTGCTTGTGCTAACGACCGCCAGTATAAACAGCGGCACGATTAGCCATCCAATATCAAGTGGATGGCCTACGAATGGAAACTGTACGGCCGTATAATTGTCGAGCTTGACATAGAAAAACCATGCGCCGACCGTTGCTACCGCTGTAATCATCACAAATTTTATCCCGGATCGCAGTCCGGCGACGCCAAGCTGTTTGCCGCGGATGTTAATAATATCATCGATAAGACCGACGAGGCCGCCCCCTACCAGTGCAGCCAGTGGGAGCCACGTCTGCTCGCGATCCCAGTTAAACAACACCGTTATCACCGTCACGGCAATGACGATAATGAGTCCTGCCATCGTGGGAATGTTACGAGTGAATTTCGCAGCATGTAGTTTCGTAAACACTTCGAGCGCCTCGCCTGTCGTACTGGTATCACGCTGCCGCTTCCACAGTCGGTAGCGGTATGCCAGATACGTATAGACTGGTGTCATAGCAACAGACAGTATCAGCGCCCCGAGCGCAAGTGAAACTGCAAAAATGAGTGAGGTTGATAATTGTGATATCGTAATTTCTTGCATACTTACCCCTGTGGTTGTAACCGTAAATAATCGATCATCCAGCTATTCATGTCATTGAAAATCGGTCCTGCCGCGGTGGTGCCTTCATAGCCGCCAATTTTTGCGTCATCGACTTTAACCATTATGACATACCTCGGACTGTCAACGCCGCCAAATCCGAGATATGAGCCGATGGAGTTCTCGCTTGAATATTCGCCTGTTGTCCGGTCAATTACCTGGCTGGTGCCCGTTTTGCCGCCGATCATATAACCCTCGCGGTCATATTTGCCGAAAAATCCTGTCTTTCTCCCCTGCCAAATGAGCTCTCTGGCCGCCGCCGACGCTTCTTTGGACAGCACTTTGTCGTTCACGACTACTGGTTCTTTGGCTGTCATGCCGCCATCGTCGCGCCGGATGCCTGCAACCAAACGTGGCTGATAATACACGCCGCCGTTAATCTCGGCCGAAAATGCCGCTGCAGTCTGTATCATGGTGACGTCCATGCCTTGCCCGAATGCCATGTTGGCGTATCGAACGTTATTACCCTCCGCTTCATCTGGACGGATCACAATACCAGGGCTTTCTCCCGCTTGTTCGATGCCTGTTAGCATGCCAAATCGGTAGCGATCATGAAAATACTGGTACATTGTATCGCGCGCCGTCCGGTTTATACTTCCTCCGCCCATTTGCTTCACAATATGAACGACGCCCGTGTTGAGCGAGTAACGCAACGTATCAAGCATAGTCGCTACGGCTGCTTTCGGGTCTTCTTCGACATTGCAAATTCGCCGGTCGTCCACTTGTGTGCAGCCTGATGAGTCATTAAATGTGCTGTTTGAAGTCACTGACCCGCTATCGAGGCCCGCCCCCATCGTTAACGCTTTAATAACTGATCCATTTTCATACGGTGCTGACACGATGCCATTCTGAAACACCGAATAATCTTCGACTTTGTTGTATTGCCCCGGATCATAGGTGGGATAATTCGCCATCGCAAGCACTGCGCCATTATTCGGGTCCATGACGATCATACTGCCTTTCGTGGCATGCGCGCGATCCAAGCCGGATTTGAGCACCGCCTCAGCTTGCAACTGAACTGAACGATCAAGTGTCAGGACGATATCGTCGCCATTTACGGCCGGTGTATTCACATCGTTGGTGCCAATTGTCAGTGGAATCTTTCGCACATCCGTTACCGTCTCAAGTAACCCTGCCTTTCCCTTCAGCCGATTATTGAGCGCGCCCTCGATGCCATATTGGCCATTGCCCTCGCTATCGAGATATCCGAGTGTCTGCGCCGCTAGGTTACCCTCAGGGTACACCCGATGATTTGTTTGCTGCAGCCCGATGCCAGCGAGTTGCTGTTTCTGGATGAGCTCTGCCTGCTGCTGCGAAACATTTCGTGCCAGCACACGATACCGGATCGTGCCGTTATTGTCTTTCAGGAGAGCATCGATATCACCATTGAGCTCACCGCCTATTATTTTCATCAAAGCAGTCCGCGTCTCAGCAGGATTTTTTACATCTGACGGGTCTGCGAATACCGTGTAGACACGTTCATTCAACACAAGCGGCACCAGATCGTTACCATCTCGTACATAGAGCTGGCCCCGTGTGGGTTGAATGCTAAGCGGCTGCACCTGTACTTTATTCGCTTCACTCACATAATAGTCATGCTGTATCACCTGCAAGTAAAAGAGCCTCACGATAAACAAACTAAGCACAAATAAAAGCCCCCATATGAGAAGCTCTGATCGGCTGCGCGTGCGGTGAGACTCCATACTAGTTTTGTGTGTAATTTACTTGTTCTGGTCGTGGCATTGCTTTGGCGACATCGCTGTTCTCAACCGTCTTTAAGGCTGAGAGTCTGGCGTTTTGATTCGTCAGCTCCTCTTTTTGAACACTGAGTGATTCCAGCTTTTGCTCAAGACTATTTATATCATACCCGTAACTACTCGTTTTTGTCACTTGCGTCAGGTAGATAAGCCCTAGTACCGCAATCATTAACGCAACCAAAATCGTATGTGAAATTGGCCCTAGTGATACAGCAGGGGCAAAACTTGTGATGTTTTGGTTACGCCGCCACATCCGTTGTTGACGAGCAGAAAAATCCTGGCTCGTTGCTCTGTAGTAGTGAGACATGTGGTGCTATCTCTTTTTGTTTTATGGTTAGTATTTTTGTTGTGCCACACGCTGCACCGCCGCCCGCAAATGCAAACGGCAGTGAGTGTGCGTGATGGTCCGTAGCCCGATTGAGCGCTATCAGCGGTGATTAACCGTGATGCGAACCGCTCGGGACTTATTGACTATTTTGATTGGCATAGTCGTTACCCTTTTTGTTTTATATTTTCACTGCGGCACGAAGTGTAGCGCTCCGGGCACGCGGATTGTGAACGTCATTAGCTGCCCCGCGAATCGGCTTTTTTGTCAGCAGCGCTAGTGATGCCTCATACCCAGATGAAGCCGCTTCGGCAAAATACTGCTTGACTAATCGGTCTTCAAGGCTGTGAAAGCTGATAATTACGACTCGCCCCCCTGGGCGCAGTAGCGATGTGATCGCCGCCAGTAGTCGCTTTACCTGATCCAGCTCTTGATTGAGCGCGATTCGGAGTGCTTGAAAGGTGCGCGTGGCCGGATGTGTTTTTTGATATCCGCCACGATGTGTTGATAGAATGACGTTGGCTAACTGTAGTGTCGAGTGGAACGGACGATTAAGGCGAACCGCATGGGCAATTGCCTTGGCTCGTGATGTTCGCTCTTCGCCGAATTCTTCGATGATTCGTGCCAGCTCTCGCTCTGAAGCATGATTGACAATATCGGCAGCCGTGCGAGGTGCTGTCGTGTCCATACGCATATCGAGCGGACCGTCACGTTGGATCGAAAAACCGCGTTCAGCCATGTCAAGCTGCGGTGACGATACACCAAGATCCACAAGCACCATATCATACTGCTTCCCTACCTCGACAGCTGTCTCGGCATAGGTTGCAAAATCGCTCCGCACGACCACTGCACCTCGTCGTTTATACGAATCAAGTGCATCGATAGCTTGCGGATCGCGATCTACCAGCGTAGCATGTTCAGCTCCGACAATTTCTATAATCGCCCGAGCATGTCCGCCATAGCCTGCTGTCAGGTCGAGATACGTTTCTCCGGATTGCGGGTTCAGTAAACGTACCACGTCGCTAAGCAGGACTGGTATATGAATAGTTGTTTCGTTCCCGCTGGGTAGCGAGGATGAAGATTGGAGTTGTTGTGGTGGTATATGTTTCATTGAGGTCACCTAACTGATAACGAGTGTGTTTGTTTTCGCAGTATGTGTTTGTTTTAGAGTTTTGTCAATGGAGTTGTTGTGGTGTGTCCGCTTAAAAAGCGGACGAACTTTCATGTTGGCTCTCATTGACGAGTGAGAGACTTATGTGTGAGGGTGTCTTTCGACGCCCTAAGTGAGGTGGAGTTTTGGGAGGTGTGTTTGAATTGTTTGGTGAAAGTACCAATGCAGTAATTTTACGTGTCAGCATTCGCTTCACGCACTCGCTACCAGATAGGTGATCTCACGAAATAGCTATTCCGTGATTAATGAGTTGTTAATGTGCGGCACTAATACGCCAGTATTTACCAGCTCGGACGACGGTAACATCAGATGTAATTCCGGCATAATCAAGCAAATGCTGCTCAATCGTTACGCGCCCCTGTTTGTCATCCAGCTCACCTCCTGATTTGCCCGTACGAAATTGTACGTTCAAATCAGCAATCCGTTCGTCAAGGATATCGCCAGTCAGCGCCGCTTCAACTTCTTCGTCCCAGACAGCCTGTGAGTACAGGTGGAGGTACTGTTTGAATCCGCGTGTGACGATGACACCGCTGGCAAACTCAGCACGAAGCTCAGCGGGGACAGTAAGTCGCCGTTTGCTATCTAGCTTTCGTTCGAAATAGTCAGTGCCTGGCATCCTTATGATCCGTGGTGGTTAGATTTTATGATTAGTGCTGTGGTGTTTATTTTGGTCCGTCCTGTTTTGCGACGGTCCCCACTATGTTCGAGTGGATACTCGTGGCGGGGATTCCACTGGACTTATAATACTACCCACTTCTACCCACTGCAAGTACTTTTTTCAAAAGTTATCCCCACCTTGCGTAGTTATCCACAGGTAATGACCGTTGCAACAAACTCAACGAGGAACATCTCACCTTGAGTCATACTTAAGGTGAGATGGTGACGTAAGACTTCACTACCCCTCTAAATAATGCTAGCAAGCTGCGATGCGTATTCAGCGCTTGTTTGTGCAACCAGCCAAGCCGTCAGCACAAATACATTTGCAACAACTGAAACAATGACAACAGCTGTTTTAAAATCGTCGTGCGTCTGTGGTATTGTGTGTGTTTTTGTGGTGTTCATACCTCAATGCTAGCATAAGCTTTACTTTTTGTCAATATAGCAGTATTTTACTTATATTCAGAGGTGATGCTGACGCTAGCATCATGCGAAATATATTTTCATCAGCTCGCGAGCGATCTTGTCAGGATCATGCCGTATGAATGTACGGGAGTGGGCAATCGGATCTCCGTCGCCATTACCCTGCCAAATTGCTCCAGCAAGTAACGAGGCGCCTTTGGCACGGTAGTGTTTTGATTCTAATGCCGACTTGTCCCACATAACCGGAAATTCACCCTCATGAGCATATTTACCAAGCAAAGCCTCATTGGGTGGTACATTATTGTACAAGACATAGTCAAGTGTAATACCACCGAGCCGCTCAATCTCATCAGCGTAATCACTGACAGTAAAATCATCAGTCTGTCCTGGCTTAGTGACAAGATTACAGATATAGACTTTGCGTGCCTTTGAACAATTAAGCGCTTCGCTTACGCCCTCAACAATAAGTGTCGGCGCTAAGCTCCCGTACAAATTACCAGGAGAAATCACCACTAAATCCGCTTGTTCTATCGCTGTTTTTGCACCTGGATTAATACGGCCGCTTGGCTCCAGGTATATCATCGGACGTGCACGGTTGTGAAAGTCGGTGCGACCAATATTAAACTGCCCTTTCGTTACCTGACCGTCTCCATCGTCAAGCACGAGAGTAACATTATCAAGCGTGATTGGCTCGACGGTACCGGTAATGGCTAGCACTTTGCCAGCTTCTTCAACGGCTTCGGCAAAACTACCTGTCATTTTCTCGAGTGCGGTCAGAAAAATATTACCGAAGGCATGACCTTTGAACGTCCCTTCTTCAAACCGATAATTAAAGAGTTCTCTGACGCGAGGAGAATCGCTTAATGCCACAAGACACTGCCGTACATCGCCGGATGGCAAAACGCCAAGCTCGTCACGAAGAATCCCAGTTGACCCACCATCATCACACATATTGACAAGCGCAGTGATGTCAGCTGTATAACGCTTAAGACCAGTCAGTACAGTGAAGCTACCAGTACCCCCGCCGATGACAACTGTTTTGGGGCCTTTTGGGATCAACCTGCTCATATACTAGTACTCATTGTAGCACTACCTTAGGAAGCAGAACGTCGGAGGTTCTTAATGACTTTGCCAAACCACAAGGCACTTGAGCGTGGCGTTCGTTCCATTGTCCGGTAGTCCACTGCAACTAAGCCAAAGCGCGGCCATTTCCCATAGGCCCATTCAAAATTATCGAGTAAACTCCAGTGGCAATAACCTTGTACTTTCACGCCATTATGAATCGCGTTATGAACTGCGTTAATCGTATGAGCAATCCACCACTTACGGTACTGGTCATTACGGTCAGCAACACCACATTCGGTAATCATTATCGGTTTTCGGTACTTACGGTACAACCGCTCGAGCACATGTTCGAGATCATCAGGCTTCATTTCCCAACCAAGGTCTTGGATATGATCGTTTTCATTATGGACATTTCCAGCGAGATATCGGTTAGAAAAATAATAGTTTACCCCCATCCAGTCCATGTGGCGTTTAATCCTGTTGAAATACAGGTAATCTTCCATATACATCGTGAACCAGCGTGACAAACGCGATGATAATTTGTTGTCCCCAAGATAATGATGTGCGACATTTTTGGTCGTCGCAAGACGCAGATGCGGTACCTTTTTGTGCGCCATCCGATACACAAGGTTGTGTGCGCTCGAAATATTCCGATACGTCCAATACCCGAGCAAGTACTGGCCTTTTTTTGATGGCGGCCACTCACCTTCGTGCAGCCACCCAAACGCAACGTACACCTCCGGCTCATTAAACGTGCAGACATAGCGGAACAAATCACCCAGTTCATCAAAAACTTTCTCACAAAACCGTACAAAATAACGAATGTTCCGGTGTTTTTCAAAACCGCCCATTTCATCAAACCACACCGGCATCGTCCAGTGAAACATCGTGACAAGCGGCTCAATGCCGCGGACTTGCAGGGCTTTGAGGTAATCGCGGTAATGCTCAATTTCGGCTTCATTCCACTCACCTTCCCGCGGCTCAATCCTCGACCACTCAATGCTGAATCGAAATGAATTCATGTTGAGTGCTACCAGCAGATCAAAGTCATCTTCATAGCGATGATAGTGGTCTATAGCGCGCCCGGATACATAATTGCTGGGATTCGTTGCTTCGTTCTTGATTTCCGGCCATATCGGGAGATCTTTCAGCTGGTATTTTGCCTGATTCGCCAAACTTCGGGCATTTTTAAGCTCCCAAACAGACCATTGGTTATGATTGCCACCTTCAACCTGATGCGCGCTTGTGCTGGCACCCCAGAGAAATTTTTTAGGAAATTTGTATTTTGGTTTCACTTTACCAGCTATTATACTCTGGAGCTATCTACGGTACAATGGGAGTGATGTATCGACAACTTCTTCGCATTGCGTGGCGAATTCTAACTGCGCTGCTTGTGCTGTCACTGGCTTGGATCACCAGCTTTGTTTTATTCCCGTTCTTTGACCGGCGAATGCCGTTGTTTCCAGCCGCTTTGATCGCCTACATGATCTTAGCGTACATCATGTTGCCCTTTGCCTTGCGGTTCTGGCATGTCGTATTCAAGCCCAATCACATCCCTCGTTATGTGACGACTCCTGACGGTTGGCCGGCCGACCCGGTGAATATTGCCATCATATCCAAAAACAAACGGCATTTTATCAATACGATGAAGCAAGCTGGTTGGTACCAGGCGGACAAATCCACGCTGCGCAACTCGCTGAGAGAGGCTTACGCAATCGTGACAAACCAGTCCTATCCGACCGCACCATTCAGCACGTTGTTTTTATTTGGTCGTCCCTACGACATTGGCTTTCAGAAACCGGTTGACGGCAAGTCAATCCCCCGCTATCGCCACCATGTGCGGTTCTGGCAGCTTGTCGACGTGCCGCATGTTGATACCAACAATCATTTTGACTACTGGCTGGAACGACTGAGGAAATTCTTTGGCCGTAAACGCCAAGTCTGGATCGGAGCCGCCGTCGAAGACACCAGGCCGACGGGCGTGCGCTGGCGCAATCTACAAATTACTCATCACAATTCGCATGACCACACTAAAGAGCGTGATTATATAGTCGCAACCATACAGAAAACCGGCCAAGTAAAATCAATCCATACTATCAAAGATGGCGAGCCGTTTAAAATGCGTTCGCAAAATATCGGTACGACTTTTATCGTCGACGGCAATATCAAGGTTGTTGAGCTGAAGTCCGCGCTATTTTCCGCCGCGAAGAAGGATTTGAAATGACACGTGTAGCCATACAAGGCCAACTGGGATCGTTTCATCATATCGTAGCCAAGCGGTATTTCGGCGACGATATTACCTGTCTGTGCCGTGAAACATTCCGTGAGGTATTCGACGCAATACAATCCCGCGAAGCTGACTACGCTGTCTGCGCAATCGAAAATACGCTCTATGGCGGTATCGCAGATAATTACGATCTGCTACTCCAGTACCGCTGTCCAATCATCGGCGAAGCAGTTGAGCATATTCATCAAAATCTCATTGCACTATCTACAACAAAACTAAACGATATATCAGAAGTTTACTCACATCCAGTTGCACTCGACCAATGTCGCGAATGGCTGGAAGCTAATCTACCTCATGCCGAAGTCGTTGAATATCACGATACCGCGGGAGCAGTCGAACACGTTAAATCACTTGAGTCTCCCTATGCTGCGGCGATTGCCGGAGCGGCTGCCGCCCAACTGCACGCTCTACCAATCCTAGAAAAAAACATCGAGGATGAAAAAACCAACCTGACACGCTTTTTGGTTCTTCGATCAGATGCGGCTGTTTCTGCAAACGCCAATAAAGCATCCCTGGTGCTTATCACTAACCATTCGCCTGGCGCCCTATATCATGCGCTTGGGGTATTTGCCCGTTACAATGCCAACCTGACCAAACTCATGTCACGGCCCATCCGCGGCGAATCGTTCAAATACCAGTTTTTCGTGGATGTTGAGTGCGACAGTGAGACCTTGAATCTCATAATTCGTGATCTAGGCAAGCTACACTGCGACGTGACCGTCCTGGGACACTACACTGCTGCTACAATGTGACGGCATCCTCACCGAAATGTTTTTGCAACCTTAAAAGAATCGAACGTTCGTGACGGCCAAATTTTTTGCTAAGGGTTTTGAGATCGGTACCATTTTGAAATAACATTTTTAGTTCAGTGTCGTCACTATCCGACCATGGCCTATACGCATTGGGGTGTTTTTTTCGCATTTTTTCGAGGCGCTCCGTCCAGATCGAGGCTTTCTTTTGTTTGTCAGCCGTGTTTTTCACTTCATTTTTTTCGCGCCTGATAGCTGCTTTACGCAGGTATTCAAACCGCGCATGATCATCACAAGCTTTTTTACGTAATACTTCATCGATCCTAAGCGCTTCCTCGCTAATCCGGAGAGCCATACGATTGATACCGATCAAACTTAGGCCTTCCAGCGAGCGCACGCGACTAAGCGCCACATAACCCATGCCCTCGACAAATGCCCGCCGTAAATCAATCCGCGCCGCATCAAGTGTCATACCCTGGCTTTTGTGCACCGTAATCGCATACGCCAAGCGAAGCGGAATTTGGGTCAGTCCGGCACGTTTTTTATCACCGTCACGCAGCTCCCACGTGTCGAGTTTCATGGTCACGGTTTTACCATTGCGAAACTCAACGATTGGATAATTCGTCAGCACGTCAAACCCAATCACGGTCCCGATACTTCCATTGGCATATTTACGTTCAGGACTATTTTTGATTGCCATGACAAGCGCGCCTTGTTTGAGTACTAGTTTCTCCTGGGCTAAACACGATCGTTTTATCGTTGCGACATAATTCTCCGCGCCCGTTGTCGTCGCCTCATACACGTACGCCTCACCTTCAAGCATGGTTAAGCGTGTATTGTTAATTCGATCGACATCAACATTTGTCGTATGTAATTCTGTCGCACGATCGTCATCCAACTCAGCCCCAACGCGTCTCAGTAGCTGCTCGGCATGACCGCGTCGGATATCGCCTCGACGCAGAGCATTCAGTATTGCGAGTAATGCTTCATCATCTTGTCGATGTTGTTCTCCGAGGTAGCAGATCACTGGGTCAAGCCTTGCCCAGGACTGTGATCGCACAACAAAACTTCCCCGCTTTCCTTCCGCTCGGTTTATGGGTGGCAATTGGAAAAAGTCCCCGCATAACACCACCTGGATGCCGCCAAACGGCCGTTCATCCTGCCGAACAACACGAGCCACCTTATCCACCATATCGAGTCGATAATCATGCATCATGCTAATTTCGTCAATCACCAGCACGTCTGTCAGTTCAATGATGTCGCGCCGTGATTTCAATAAGTAATCTTCAAAATCATTCGACAGCTCATCATGCACGCCAATCCCGCTCCAACTATGTATTGTGTTGCCGCCGATATGTGTGGCAGCGAGCCCAGTTGTAGCTGTTACCGAAACGTGCTTTTTAGCGTGTTTTGCTTGCGTAATAAACTGGTTGAGAACATAGGTTTTACCAGAACCGGCTGGTCCCGTCAAAAACACATTATGCCCTGACAGCATAACCTCAAGCGCGAGCTGTTGATCCATTACGTATCAAGTATACTACGCTCTTTCGTTCTTCCGATCTTGAAAATTATCGTTCGCAGGCAAGACCGTCACCATCACGGTCAAGACGAGACTCATATGATGGGTCTGATTTTTTGATGTCGTATACCCCAGCATTAAATGCAGCAGTACAGTTTTCAAATGCTCGTCCATTGGTCGGCTCGCTTGTTGTGCGATTTTTGACATTGTTCAGTGACCCATTACTCACCTGACCATCAGTACTATCGACAGGAACTTGGGTATTTACATACCCAAGCCCGACACCGAACCATGCAACAGTGATCACACTCAGCACTGCAAATGTCGGGCTTTTCGTAAAACCTTTTGGATCACGGAGATACATAACAACCATGATTGCAACTGGGATAATCGGTAGAACAACCAGCCAGAGCAAATAGCCGACAACAATTCGCTTAGCCTTTGACCATTGCTGGTACTTGTATTTTGTAAACGGAAGCCTGGAGAGCAGATAGTCTGCCCCGCTTAGGAACATCCCTTTTCGCTCACCGTGAGTTGTTACTACTTCTGCATCTTGGGCTGCACGTACTGTCTGACGTTTTGTTCGCGCCATAGTATCTCCTTATTAGGTTAACTAACCCTACCATATTTTCAGCAAAAAAGATAGTGAGTTTATGCTTTGTGCCGTAGTTTACTTGGCCACCACACTGCCGAGCCGATATCTTTTATCAGCGCAGGAACCAGCAGCGACCGTACGACGATCGTATCAAGTAACACACCGAACGCGACGATGAATGCTAGTTCCAGCAGAAATAGTATCGGTATAACCGCAAGTGCGGCAAATGTCGCTGCCAGCACAATACCAGCACTCGTGATTACCCCGCCCGTGACAACCAGGCCTCGTATCACTCCTTTTTGCGTACCGAAGCGCAGCGATTCTTCCCTGACCCTTGTCATGAGAAATATATTGTAATCAATCCCTAGCGCGACCAAAAACACAAATGCATACAGCACAATTGTCGGATCAACACCAGGAAACTTCCATACATGATTAAACAGCCACGCGGCAACTCCCAGACTTGCACCAAACGATAGGACAGTTGTTACAAGCAACAGTAGCGGAGCCACGACAGAGCGCAGCAGCAGCATGAGAATAATCGTAATTGCTACCAGAATAACAGGAATGATAATGAATCGGTCGTGCTGGGATGCCGCCAGCGTGTCTACCTGCACTGCTGTCGGACCGCCAACCATCGCCCGCATATCAACTTCTTTTATAAGATCCCTTACCCGGCTAACAGTTGTTTTGGCGGCTTGGGAGTCCGGCGCGTCAACAAGCACTGCCTGTAGTACGACTTGCTCATTGACTGATTTGATCACCGCATCTTTGAATGGATACGCTTCGTTAACAATACTATCAACACTTGGTATCTGTGATTTTATCCCTTCTATAATCGCCGCAGCCGCATAAGGGCCGGCTTGCGCTTCCAACTCAGCAGCTTGGGCGTCAACTTCGGCGATTTTTTCATCATAGGTCTTTTGGACTTCCTCCTGGATTTTTTGACGAATTGTCTCAGCCTGTTTGCCCAGCGGCAATGAATTACTCGATGATTGCGTGGCGATAGCCGATACGCCATCAATACCCGCGTCGCTATCCAACTCCCGAACGACTCGTTCGTAGTGCGGTACATCTGTTACGATGAGCAATGGGCTGCCCGAACCAGCTGGGAAATGTTTTACTAAAACGGCTTGACCATCGCGCGCTTCTGACGGACCAGTTACTAATTTACTCTGATCAACGCCGTTAGCATTAAGTTGGAAATATCCAGTCGACGCAAGCACAAGCAATACTCCGCAGGCTGTCCAAATCAAACGGGGATGGCGTGACACAAGTTGCCCGACCCAATGCCATACGCCAGTCCGGGCTTTGGCCTCGTGACGTTTGCGGCTAGCTGTGTCTGCTGCCACTTTCGCTGGCCAGAAGCTTGTGCGCCCGAGGAAGTACAATACCGCTGGCAGAAATGTAAGAGCCGAGATGATCGCCATAACGATCCCTACTGCTCCCACCGGTCCTAAGGCTTTATTTGATGCCAGATCGCTCAAGAGCAAACATAGCAACCCGACAATCACGGTACCGCCACTTGCCGCAATCGGTTCCCATGCACCACGCAGCGCCGCATGAGTCGCCAACCATTTGGACTGCTGGTTATGTAATTCCTCGCGATAACGAGCAATGTACAACAGCGAATAATCCGTTGCAGCACCGATTACGAGGATAAATAGTATACCCTGCACTTGCCCGTTTAGCTGCACAATATCCCATTTTGCGAGATTCCATACCAGCAGAATTGCAGCTGTCAGCGCAAACATGCTTGTCATCAGCACGATAATCGGCAGCAGGATTGAACGATACACCGCTACCAGAATGACGAAAACAACCGCCAGTGCCGTAATTAATAATACGCCGTCAATTCCCTCGAACGCTTTGGTCAGGTCGCCTGCAAATCCAGCCGGTCCGGTCAATTTGTATGAAACAGATGGATTCTTTACTGCATCAAGCTCTGTGCGAATGCCTTTAAGTACTTCGACAACCTTATAGCTAGTATCGGTCTGAGCGACCAGCAACGCGGCCTTTTTATCGTCGGAGATAACTGCCGGCGAGACTTCACCGCTAACTCCATGCACATGCTGGATCTTGTCGCGGAGCGCATTTATCTCATCCTGTTCAGTCTGGTCAATACCGCCGTCTTTCGCAGTGAATACGATAATTGCCGGAATTGTTGTATCATCGCGGAATTTTTTAAGTTCTTCATTAACTTTGGTTGCTTCTGCACTTTTTGGCAAAAAAGCGGCGAGATCAACAGACGAAACTTCGCTGATGCGTCCAAAATACGGTCCGCCGAGCCCAGCCGCAATCAACCAAGCTATTATCAATCCAGCCGGTATGATGATTCTCAGCCATGAGGGCACTTGCCTGTTTTGTCGGGTTCTTGCCATGCTTCTCCTTCGTTTCCTCCATTATACCTATCGGCAGTGGGTTTTGCCTAGGAGGTTTTACTTAATCGTTTGGGAATTTTTGATACGTGCCCTCACTCATCAAACGCCGACATCGGTATTAGTAAAGCACTGTCCATGACATATCAGCAACAACTCCGTCAGGTTGTTTTGCCTTGGGCAAACATAGCTGGCAATGGTGCACCGAATCGAACTTCAGGGAGATTACCCACCGTATCATTTTCGCCAAGATGCGGATACTGGCTTCGATAGGCTACCATGACATCCCCGTAGACTGCTTGATTCATATCAAACCCTAGTAGACTGGCTGCTGCTCGGACAGTGTTTTTCGATGGAGCTTCGATTTCGATGTACGGCTCTATCCATGGCCACTCATCCAGTACAATCTCCGCCCCCCCAGTTTCCACGTCTCTCGCCGTGATTCCTGGAAACTCACTCTGAGCCAATTATCGTCAATCGCTTTCATGAGCGCAGTTGCAGTATCAAAATTATCCACCACGATCTCAATCTCCTTTGCGCCATCGATAGACATACGGTCAAACTGTTTGTAGGTCATTGTTACCACATGCCCTTCGTCACGTACACGCGCGTATCCTTTGTGCGAGCTCATCGTCTTGTTTTCAAATATCATTCGCCGCATCAGCCGCATCGGTTGCTCACATACTGCACCGGCCTTCTTCAGATTCTTGCGGAGGGCATCGTGATCGACGTGTAGGAATTTCGCTTCAATTTCAGTTTTCATGCTTCACGATTCTTGTGTATCGACATATTTAATGAGCTCTTCGATTGATTCAAACTCAGCCAGCCGCGGCGACCAATGTGCGTTATGATCGCGTACTGTCGGAAAATCCGCTCGGCCTTCAATGATCTGTTCGCCGGGATCATGCTTGACAGGTACCCTGCCATCTTCGCCCCATGCAACAAACGTATGGATGAACCATTCTATTTTTGAAACTGGCTGATTGACTTCGAGTAACTTCCAGTTCGTAAACTTATATCCGACTTCTTCTGCAAGCTCGCGTTTTGCCGCGTCGAGCACGCTGGCATCACTTTTATCAACCCGGCCTGCCGGTATATGATTTTTGCGGACTATACCGCCTGGCTGCTCTTCGTGGCAGGCGATGATCTCTCCCTTATCATCAACTGCAATGACTGCTATCGTGTCAGGGCGCCTCAGCATCTCGAACGTCTCCATACTTCCATCAAACATTTCCTGCTGCCACTGTTACACATCGAACAATTCACCTTCAAACACTCTTGCAGCATGTTTAGGGATGAGCAGTGCGTTCTTTGGCAATGTCCGCTTAGTTGTCATAGTCATATCCCAACATATTTTTGAATTGCGTCCTTCCCACATAATAATTTTTTACTGTCGTATTCGTACGCGACATCACATATACTCTTGCACCGACGGTAAGTTTATCGGGAAAACGCTCCGGCTTAAACCACTGCAGATCGATGATTTTTTCCGGCTCGCCGCTCGCAACCTCGCCGCTCCATCGCTTGCACCGAAATATAGTATTCAGATAATGCACCCCTGGCTCGAAATTTGACTGAAATATCGCCTGAAGCATCATGTATCCGGCACTATATGCAACCCAGTTTCTTCTAGCACCTCCCGTACGCCACACTCATCACATGATTCGTTGTATTCCAAATGGCCAGTGGCCGATAGATCCCAATACCCGTCAAGGAATCCGGTTTTACCACGTCTCTGCAACAGTATTTCACCTCGTTCGTTCTCAATCGCGACAAATACCGCCGAGCGAAATAATGACCGCTCTTTACTCATCTTTCTATTGTATGAGATTCGAACCATTTAGCAATATTCTTGACCAAATACCGACTGGTATTGGGATGTAACAACCGCGCTTCGCATGATCAGAAAAATCTTGTTTATAGCGCACAAGCAGCGATTCGACAATCTTCACGACCTTATCATCACTGACAGGCATTTGTTTTTTGCGCACAGTCAACTCCAATTCCTCACCCGTGTCAGCGTCGAGCGATTTGATGATTTTCTGAGACGTCGTAATAGTCATGTTTATATGCTGGCATTTATGATAATCATTTCCGCTCTAATATCTTCTTCACATTTTCCAGCTCTTCGCGCATCCATGTTAGTTGCTCTGCGTATTCTTCGTCACTCACGCCAGCCGTTTGCTGATTCGTCATGATCAGTTCACTGCCATTACCATTGGGCACGACCCGATATGGGATAAATTGCTCATCGCCACTTGGCACAATGCAAATCGTATCAAGCAGCATACGCTCACGATCAAACTTCTCAATCACTTGCACATCACCTTGAGAGGTATGAAACACCCACTTGCCGTCCGCGACATGTTCGATATCTCTTGCAAAATCACTAAATTTCGGCCAGTTATTAATATCTGCCACAAACTCCCATACTTTTTGAGGTGCAGCATTAATTGAGACTGATACGGTATCAAAGTGAAACATCATTCCAAGCCCTGCTTTCGTGAAATTTCCTTATAGTTTTCCTTTAAACTTTCGATGACTTGTCGATAGCCGGTCTTCTCGACATATTTCCAAGCCGCATCGTAGTCTGGCCATTTTTTGCAAAGCCCTCGATCGTGTCTTGTTCGCTCAGGCTCCTGCAATATATCATCAAAAATCGCCTGTAATATCGAATGAACTGGAATATGCACAAGTGATCCAAAACTGTGCTGGTCGCCAAATAACTTTTTCCACTCATCGAGATATAGTGTCTCATAGTCTGTCTGGATATTGTCCGTAAGGAGACGGTGAATAATCTCATGAGTCAAAACTTCTATAAACCGATCCGGTTTGTATGTCACTCCAATTACCATTGGGTCTGAAAACGCATAAAACCACGGCGCAATGTTTACATCAATGGTATTTTGGCGAAATTCGAGATCAAGCATCTCACACGTGCCATGAATTATCTTCGACTCATAGGGCTTCCATGCTTTTTTATATACCGAGACGATACGTTCCATTTCCTCGTCATCTGCCAGCTGGTCGCCTTCTGCTGCCCATAGCTCGTGCAAATGTACCGACGCATTTTGTCGAAGCAGCCATGCATCTTTGATTCGTATCTCTGGATAATTTTTCATAGCATTAGTATACTCCCGTTTTCTGCAATCCACTCACGGCAAATTTGTACGACAACTGCGAATCAAATTTCTCCATAGCCTTTAACTCATCCAATGCAACCAGGTGGCATCGCTCATCCATAAAATCAAACGATTCAAGCTCGACGCGCGAGACAATCCACATCTGCCACATCGCAAGCTCATCCCCCATCCACATCGGTTCAGCCCCAATTACCTCATATGTAATATTACCTTCGTAACCGAGCTCTTCTCGTAGCTCGCGTTTGATGCCTTGCTCGATCGTTTCGCCATGTTCCATGCCCCCACCCGGTAAATGCCACGACCGGCTCGCTTCATTTGTAACGAGTAATTTGCCCTCAGGATTAAATATGACAGCTTTGAGCGAAACTCGAAAAAGATAATCAGCCCCTCGCCCGACTATGCCAGTATTTATTACTCCATGCATTGGTAGCTAGTATACCTTCATTTGCCGATATACGTATCCCGTTACGGCAAAAGTTGAATCATATCGCATGGGGAGATGAAGATTGTCTCGGTGTTATCGCTCGGGTGAAAACCAATTTCTTTTTCATACCTCATACCATGACATCTTGTCGCTATTTATTTTGCCAGGCTGCTTTTATCCATCCCAGAGCAAGCGTCGACAGTAAAAAACCAACCACAGGCACGAGCGCATTTAGCCATGGATCAATATGAATAACAAATGCTAGATATGCACAAACGACAACATACGTCAGCACGGCAATCGCAATTCGACGTGTCCAGCTCGTCTCCCACGCCTTGTCAAGTTCCACCCGTTCATTACGTCTTTCGATCGTTGCGATGCGTTTTTCGATATCCTTCATGATGAGTTATTATTTTTTGAATTCATCAACTATCATTCGTTTTTGCTCTGTAGTATCCCGATCACGGATTGTCACGGTATTATCCTCAAGTGTTTGAAAATCAATCACGACACAATGCGGAGTGCCGATTTCGTCCTGGCGGCGGTAGCGCTTACCAATATTGCCGTTGTCGTCCCACATGACGGCGCCGTATTTTTTCTTGAGAGCACCATAGACTTCGCGGGCTTTTGTGACCAGCTCCGGTTTGTTTTTGAGCAGCGGTGACACGCAGTACTGCACCGGCGCGAGATGTTCCGGCAGCGCGAGGTAGATGCGTTTCTCGCCGTTTCGCTCGTCTTCGCGGTAAGCACTAGCCAGCACCGCCATGACGGCGCGCTCGACGCCGAAACTTGGCTCGATGACATGAGGGACAAATCTGTCATTTGTTCCCTTCACTGTGTATTCCATGCTCTTACCGCTTGCATTCTGAATATTCATGAGGTCGAAATCAGTGCGATAGGCTAGGCCCATCAATTCTTCGCGGCCGATCGGGTAGTCGAATTCGAAATCAATCGTGCGCTTGCTGTAATGAGCGCGGTCGGCCTCGGGCACTTCCAGTTCATGTACTTTATCAGCTGGCAGCCCCAGCGCATCAAAGTAGCGTTTGCACTGCTCTACCCAGTGGTCAAAACTCTCCTGCCATTTGTCAGGATGTACGAAATACTCAATCTCCATCTGCTCGAACTCGCGGCTGCGAAATACAAAATCGCGCGGTGAAATCTCGTTGCGAAACGCCTTGCCCTGCTGCGCGATGCCAAACGGCAAGTCCGGGTAGAAACTGTCGACGACATTTTTATAGTTAGTGAAGATACCCTGGGCGGTCTCGGGACGCAGGTACGAGATCGACGACTCGTCCTCGACTGGCCCGACATTGGTACGAAACATCATGTTGAACGCGCGGGCCTTACCAAATGTACCGGTCTTGCCGCACGCCGGACATTTGTTCGGATCGTCGAGTTTGTCGGCGCGAAAACGTCCTTTGCATTCGCCGCACTCGACAAGTGGGTCGGTAAACGTGTCGACATGACCGCTGGCCTGCCAGACTTTTTGGTTCATGAGGATCGCCGCGTCCACGCCGTACATGTCATCGCGCTCGTCAACGAACATCCGCCACCATAGGTTCATGATATTGCGCTTGAGCTGCACGCCCAATGGACCGTAGTCCCATGTACCGCTCAGGCCCCCATAAATATCACTACCTTGATAAATAAACCCGCGACGTTTTGCCAAAGAGACAATATCTTCTAATTTTACATCATTCATATCTGTAAAACATTGTAGCATATGTACGATATATTGATTTTTTATAATTTTTATGCTATAATTAAATAATGGCTGAACGGGACGGGAAATCGGTCGAGCGTGATCTCCAGCATGAAGTTGCACTCATGCAACTGCTGGGTGATAAAGGCATTGGCGCCGCCTCTGCTATGTACCATGAACTTGCCATGACAAACCTCAAACCCAAAGAATCACAACATCAAGAGCTGATGTCGATCATTGCGCTCGTATTAATGAACCGTGAGAATATCAGTTTGATTGATGAACGGCTCGAACAATTGTTTGCAGCATGCCCACAAGGCACCGTCGAGCGTTGCCAGCTCTGCTTGGATATCTCTGGTCTATATCGATACGCCGGTGACACCGAAACTGCCGATCAGTACATCATGCTCGCAAACGACTGCGTCGGTAAACTGCCTGAAGATAACCCTGCAATGCGCGATACGATTCGCTATATTACTTCGCGACCTCATTCGTGAGCGATGCGCCCAATATCGCCTGCCGTATCGATCAACTGATCAATACCTTTGACTTGCGCAATAATATGCGGGTTTTGCGCGCTGGCGACCCGCAGGAGTTTGATATGATCACTCGTATACGGTCCTTGTTCGTTGTAGACAAACGCCATGTCATCAATATCAAACCTATACCTGGCGTCTTGGACCAGTTTCATTCCGTGATTATCTGTCGCAAGATTGATCCCAACTCCAAGCAGAATTGCCATTTGCAGCCGATACCATAGTTCCACGACGTTGAGCGATATATTCTTAGCGTTGAGGCTGCTAAGAGCCGTCTTAGTCAGTTCGTAAAATGCTGGTTCCGCCAATACTTCCGCAGCTTTTGAAACATCTTTGAGTACATAATATGCAAACTGCAACCGATCATAATCCTCCAGGATATGAGCAAAAAATGTATCCAGCCTTGCAGAGATGATAAGACCTAATTCTCCCCTGCCTTGGTGTATCACAAGATCGCACACGGCCAGTAATTCGATACCGCCGGCTAGTTTGCTTTTTTCCCGGCGGACTCCTTTGGCTATAACGCCCATCCGACCGCTCTCCGGGGTCAGAATTTGCATAATACGGTCAGCCTCACCGTAATTTATACGGCTCAGAATAATTGCTTTGGTACGGAGGTTCTCACTCAACGGCTTGCTCCACTGCTTCGCGCAGTAATTTTGGTGTCAGCGTGGCTTTATTGAGCACCGCGACAACGCCGTAGGACGCAACGTCAGCTAGTGTAATCCGCTGAGCAAGCGATGTACACAACACAACTGGTATATGGGCCGTATCATCATAGGTCTGCAGCTCATGCAGTAGATCAAACACCAGCCCACGCTCGATCATGACATCAGCAATAATAAGTTCGTAGTCGTTACTATCAAGCATATCAAGCGCTTCTTGGGCAGATACCGTCATATCAGTTTCATAGTCATCCAAAACATCCATATAGCTGTCTGCCAGCCATCTGTCATCCTCGATGAGAAGTATTTTGATCATAGCGCAAGTAACGATAATTGTTGCGACGCAGGAAGTAGCAGCGAAAAAGTGACACCCTCATCGTGATGCCGACGCAGATGCAAGCGACCACTCATATGCTCGGCAAATTGTTCCGCAATCATGAGTCCCAGTCCGCTGCTGCGTGGCCGTCCACTTAGCGGCAAGGGCGTCTTACCGACATGACGCCGAAAACGTGCCAGATTGTTCGTCAAAGGGCCGTAGTCCCTCACCCCTGTCATGATCAAATCTCCTTGTCGCCTAGACCGCAGTTCTATCGGTCTGCCCGGCTTATTATGTGCCAGAGCGTTATCACATAGTCCGAGAATAACTGTTCTAAGTAGCGAATAATTCGCAATCGCGACGGGATTTGATTTGGTGGAATGAATTTCAATTGTTTGGTTGAGGGCGGTTGAAAGTGGGAATAACTCGTGGGCAACATCTTCGAGCAACGATACCATATGTATAGGCTCACACGAAAATAGCGTGTCTTCGAGACGGGCAACCTGCGTCAGGCTATCGACAAGGTTAAGGCTACGTTCAGCCGTTAAGCGAATTCGCTGAGCTGCTTTCTCGTCTTCCAGCTGAAACGATAATTGCCTGATTAGTACCAGTGGGGACTTCAATTCGTGAGCAGCCGCTAGCAATGACGGAATCTGCTGCCACATATCCGTCTCAGTCCCACCTGCAGACTGAAGTTTCCCCATGTATCTAGTGTACCAAATCTACGGGTTGAATTTGAGTGATTTTAACACCGTATCGTCATAATCATCTTTGTAGGCTGTTGCGTCCGATGCAACGGTCAGTGTTTTATCGCGAACTTTGAAAATCACTGCTGAACCGGTTCGATCTTTGCTGAATTGACCGTCCAGCCGAATGCCGCTGAAGCCTTCCACCGTCACAGGATTGCTTCGGAGTGAACCTTTTTTTACGAGGGAATCATAGGATTTAATGATGGTCTCATAGGGCTTGTCTTCCACCAGCACTCGAAGTGCGAAAGGCTGCGACTCGCCGATGGGTGGTACAACATCGGGGTGGAAATACGCCTCAAGGTTAGTGGCCTGCCGTGCTGTATAGGCACTCCAGGTCTTTGGGTACTGAAACGACACCGATCCAAGGTCAGCTGGGCCGTTGAACGTACGGGTTGGAACCTTCTCACGCTCTAGCGCGGCTGCCTCATCTATGGTCTTTTGCTCGGTTTTCGCCTTTGCGACAGCTGTTGCGATTTTATCATCTGTATTGTTTTTGTAGTCGCTATACCCCATGTAGGCCCATATAAGCAGACCTGTGAGCACAACAACAACCAAACCAGTTAATATGTTTGTTACGAGTAACGGGTTAACGCCGCCGTACTGATACGATTTTCCGTTCATTCTGCCAGTATAGATTATGAGACGCTCACGTGTAAAGCTCATGCTTTGCTCCCGTAGGAGTACATGCGCATTGCCCCGTCTTGTGCAATAAGCGTCGCCGACGGCACTTCAAAGCCATAACTAATAAACGTGAGTGGTTGATACTGGCTCCACCTGAGAAGACATGTTTCAATTGAGCTGATGCTGAGACTGGTGGCGAACGCATATACAACTGTTACCCCTGGCGGCAGTCGTTTGATGTGTTCATAATCATGAAGTACCACGGAAACTTGAGGTACATGGCGAAATCGATATTTCATAATAGCCCACAATATCGGGTTTAATTCGTAGCCAATCGACCGGGCGCCGCGGCGTCGTGCTTCGTCGAGCACAATGCCATCTCCCGCCCCCAAATCAACAAGCATATCATTTTCACCCAGCGGATATAACGTCTTAAAAGCGTGACGTAGTTGTTTGCGGTGCGATGGAACATACGGCGCTCCGCGTAGTACAATCAGCCCAAAACTTACAAATACTAATGCGCCAAGCGCCCACCAAACATACGTCATGCCGTACCGTCAAAGCGCTCTTTTAACACCGTAACTGTGTTCTCTAGTTCAGCCAAACGAATCTTTATCGCCTGAGCAAGTGTTGACGCTTCTTCAAATTTCTCAATCGCTTTTTCAATATCAAAATCATCCTGTTCAAACCATGCAGCCAACTCGTCGAGACGTTTCATTTGCTCTTGCAATGACGTATCAGAGGGTGTTTTGGACATATGTTACTCCTGCATGTATTGTACTTGCTTTCGTTTCAACGGTCACGACATCACCGACTTTCGCAGTCGTAATAATAATCCCTTTAGCATTCCGAAGCACGCTATATCCCCGTCGCATGGCGGCCTTGGGGTCGAGCTGCGTAAGAAGGGTCTCGTACAACGATAATTGCTTCGATAGTTCCCGATGCCGTTGCTGTACGTAATTATCCATCTGCATCACGATATCATCAACATTCAACCGCTCCTCGTCAAGCCTCGTATAAAACGTATCGCCAATCATTTCGACCGTTCGTTTCGCCTGGTCGATACTTTCCCGCCTATCCGGGACTACGAGCATCGCGGCGCCGCTTGGTGTCGGCGCTCGTACATCTGCCGCAAGATCAGCCAAACTTGTATCTACCTCATGACCAATGCCCGTCACAACGGCTACGCGGCTGGCAGCAATCGCCCTCACCAGCGGCTCATCATTAAACGCACGTAAATCATCGAGGCTCCCTCCCCCGCGAATCATTACAATCACGTCTGGTGGCGTCTCAAGCTCGTTCATGTATTGCAATGCCTTTATAATCTGCTGGGGGGCCGCCGCTCCCTGAACGGCAACGTGCGCTACCATTACCTCCAGCCCACCCCATCGTTCGTTAAGAATCTTGATAAAATCAGCGTAACCAGCTGCAGCCGTGCTACTAATAACCCCTATCCGCTGTGGAATGTGCGGTAACGCTCGTTTTCGCTCCGCAGCAAACAAGCCTTCTTTTTGGAGCTTGGCCTGGAGCAACTCGAACGATCGTTTCAGGCTACCCTCGCCAACGGGTTTGATATCGCGAATGGTCAGGCTGAATTTGCCCCATTGCGTTAGTTTTGGCTGTGCCTCGACTCGGACCTTCATACCATCCTCAATAGGCGTACGCAATTGGAACACCATCATAAAACAACCGAGTGTGCTTTGTGCGTCTTTCAGATCAAAAAATACATACTTTTGCTGGTTAATCTTAAAAGACGAAACTTCTCCTTCCACTACGATTGACGGGTATGCATAGTCAAGCGTCTGATTGATCAGCGCAATAGCATCGCTGACGCTAAGACTCATGTTTTCCATACTTGTTGAGCGCATGTTGATAGAAATAATACCCCGATACAATCGTCAGGAGCATTAAAATAGCTCGAGACAAGAGCGTTGCCGCAATAACGGCCCCTCTGTCGATACCGCTAGCCGCCAAAAAAGCCACCATTAACGCCTCATAGCCACCCACCCCTCCTGGCGTAAAGAAAAATGACCCAGCAAACCCCGCTAATCCATATGCAATCAACAGCGGCGCGGGATTAATCGGCGTCCCCAAGGCCCAGAACGTAATCCAGAAGAGCGAGACTTCACTAATGACAAATACAATGCCCCACAAAAACGGTTTTTTAAGCACGGAGGGATCGCGCGATAATTCACAATAATCCCCGTGCAGATCCTCAAAAAATGTATTGACAGCTTCCTGTTTCAGAAGCGGTTTGGGCTGTCGCATAACCGACTTCCATGTAGCATTGACATGCCGAGTAATAAACGCGGCTGTCCGATGAAGGCGTGGTTTGCTCTGAATGACATAAACTGTCAACAGCGTACCGATAATAATAACTGAAGCCAGCCCGCTGGCTACAAGGATGGGAATTCGTTCCAGGCCGTTATCCAAAGTAATCGCCACAACGGCGATCAGAAGCAGTACCAAAAAGGCAGCAAATGTTGCCGCAAACCGTACGACTTGTGCGAGTGTGGCGCGTCCAGGATTAACACCCAGCTTCCCCAGCCGCCATGTCATATATGATGCCCCTGATACGCCCGCGCTTGGGAGAATGTGGTTAACAAAATTAAGCTCGAGGGCAATTTTAGCCGCTTCGGCCGGAGGTACGTTGAGATCAAATTTTTCTTTCAGATATGAAAACACCATGGCACCCGCCGCATAGTAACTAAGCACCTGTGTCGGCAACAGTACCAGCAAGACCCACGGATTGACCTGCCCCAACAGATGCCAGGCCCGGACCAACTCGTTTCGTGCCGCATACAGAATAACGACCACTAGTGCAAGCGTAATAAGACTCAGCCAGGTTTTAAACGAAACCCTCCGCATATAGCCCTATTATACCTTAGTCAGCTATACTGAGGTAGCAATGACACACATTTTACTTACCGGACGACTTCCAGAACTTAGTATTGCTGAACTTGAGTCACTCTACGGAGCTAGCTCAGTCACCCGAATTGGTCAGCATGCGCTCGTCGATGCTAAGGTAAATTTCAGCCACCTCGGCGGTAGTATTAAGATGGCTACCTTACTAACGACGCTTGACACATCAAACCCTCAAAAAGCCTTCGACTACTGTCGTAAAGCCTTGCCTCAGTATGTCGCTGACTTTCCAGAAGGGAAAATAAAACTTGGCGTCAGTCTCTACGGTGGTTCGATGCCACTTTACAAACAAAACGCTAACGCGCTCTCCCTCAAAAAGACCCTGCGAAACATGGGCCGCTCCGTCCGTGTCGTCCCTAACACTGAGCCCGAATTGTCAAGCGCACAAACCTACCACAACAGCCTGGCATCACCGCTAGGCCTTGAGCTAGTGTTCGTGACAACCAGTAGTCATATTTACATTGGCCATGTTACGCATGTCCAGGATATCGATAGCTATACGCTGCGCGACCGCGGCCGGCCAAAACGCGACGCATTCGTCGGTATGCTTCCGCCGAAACTCGCACAAACGATCATCAATTTGTCTGTCGGACAAAATGGTGACACCGCAACACTGCGCGCGGAAGATGATGGGCAAAGAAGATCCGATGACAGCACGGTGATCCTCGATCCTTTTTGCGGTACTGGAGTTATATTGCAAGAAGCTGTCCTGATGGGCTATTCGGTGTATGGCACTGATACTTCGTTTAAAATGATAGATTATTCTCGAGAAAACCTTACGTGGCTTACTTCAAAATTTAAAATTGAAAATTCAAAATTTGAGCTTGCACAAGCTGATGCCACAACCTACCGTTGGAGCTTCCCCTCTGGTCCTATAGCAATAGCGACAGAATCTTATCTTGGCCAACCAATCGGCGGCCAGAATCCGACACAGGAGAAAATGCACGATATCATTCACGAATGCAATTCAATTATGCGAGGCTTTCTGCGTAATATCGCAAGCCAACTGCCAATTGGAAGCCGTCTCTGCATTGCCGCGCCAAGCTGGTATATCAATGGCTCCCACCATGACCTTCCAGTCCTTGACGAGTTGATGCCTCTCGGATTTAGCCAGGTTCCATTTACCCACACCAGCCCCTCAATGTTTATTTATAGTCGCGAGGATCAACTGACTCACCGCCGGCTACTTGTGCTCACCCGATCTTGACTTTTCATCTCACCAGAGGTAAAATTGATGAGATTTTGAGTAATCATACTCACAGTTTAATAAGCTAATCGTCCGAGCTAACACGGAGTACGAGACGCCAAATGGCGGTCGAAGGAGAAATAATTTATGTCACATGTCAAAGCTGGTGGAACCAGTAAGAACGTTCACAATAACCCTGGCCAACGGCTCGGCGTCAAACGATTTGGCGGCCAGAAAGTCAACGCGGGCGAAGTACTCGTCCGCCAAACTGGCTCAACCAAGCAAGCCGGTGAAGGCACCTACATGAGTCGCAACTTTACGATTCACGCCGCCAAAAACGGTGTTGTTGGGTTTAAAAAAGTTAAATCCCGCCGCTTTACCGGCAAAACTCAAACTCGCACACAAGTCACCGTGCAATAAATTATAGCTTTATTCCATCCGAGCATTGGCCTGACGCCTAGCCACTTGTAGTGCTTGCGGTAGCTCATTCAGCAGCGCTGTCAAATCAGGCTGATCAATGCCATTCTCGTTACTGACTGGATGCACCGTGCCTTTTTCTCCTCGCTTAACATGCTGAGAAAGTATGCCGTTGCCGTCCACGGCCAGCGCATAGTGATAATTATCCGACGCCTGACCCTCTGGTACAACACTCATGTCAATTCTAAATGATGTATGAGCATCATGGCCTGTGGATTCTAAAAGCCCAAGTGATAGCACGCGGCACTTAACTCCATCCGCCATTACCAGCGGCTCTCGACCCTCCATCACATCTGCAAATGAAATACCGGCTGCAAGCTGGCCAAAATTTATTGAACCTTGTCGTATCTGCACGGTCTCGGCAGTATTATGGTTGTACGGGTCGATTTCCGCATACTGCATTGGTGTAGCTTTCATGACATCAAGTACTTGCTGGACATGCCCCGCTAAACCAAAACGACGTTCAATTATTTCTTGACCTGGTTGGCTATTCTGCTGATTTGCCTGGCCCCATCCCCGTAATCGCTGTAATGCGGCCTGAATATCCCGCCCAATTTTGAGCCTTTTTGGCTTTCCTGCCTCTTCTGGTGTATCTCTTTGTGTTTCAGTCATATATAAACATTAGCAAAATATTGACAGTTTGTCAATAGGCTTATGCTATGCTTGGCTTATATCCCGAGATGGTGCTTGATACGTTCTACAACGTCGCTAATAACCACTTGCGACTTCACAAGATAGTCATCTGCGCCAAGTGATTCGGCACGTAGTTTGTCCTTAGGCTGCGACAGCGCCGTCAGCATAATGACGCGGACATTCATCGTCTCGGGAGTATTTTTTAGGATATCAAGCACATCAAAGCCATCGATTTTAGGCATCATTGCATCGAGCACGATGAGATCCGGCCTAAAATCAACTGCTGTTGATAATGCTTGTTCGCCATTGGCAACATGCTGGACGTCAAAGCCTTCGAGCTCAAGACGGGACAGATACACACTGGCAAGCGCGCCATCGTCTTCTACTAATAGAATTTTTTTCTTTACTTCCATGTCTTTACTATAGCAACCTCATCGATCATTTCAATAGCTCAATCGCTTTGTCTTTTTGCGGATCGCGGCCAGCGGTAATGTCTTCCTCTGTTAAGCCAACGACCGTCTGTGGAGTAATACCTTCTTTTGATATGTTTTTACCACTCGGCGTATACCAGCTAGCGATAGTAACCTTCAGACTTCCACCATCATCCAGGCTCTTTACATCCTGAACAACTCCTTTCCCGTAGGTTTTTTCACCCACGAGCTTAGCGGCGTTGTTGTCGCTGAGTGCTCCAGCCATAATCTCGCTAGCGCTCGCGCTGCCTCCGTTTACTAATACAACTGTTGGAATACCCTTTAGAACTGACTCGCCATGTGCATACAGCGTATCCACAACTTGGCCACCAGTTCTCTCGGTCACCACAACCTTACCGTCGAGCCATAGACTCGAAATATCTCGGGCTGCATCCAAATAACCGCCCCCGTTCCCTCGCAGATCCACCACAATGCCCTTGACGCCTTTTTGCGTGAATTCTTGCGCGGCTTGACGCGCTAGTTGCACAGTGTCACTCTGACCAAATCGCGAAATCCGCATAATACCGATGTTGTCGGATGTTATTTCAGTTTTGACGCTTGGGTCAGTAATAGTGTCCCGCACTACCGAAATTTCAACTGGCTTGTCTTGGCCAGAGCGTGCCAGGGTGAGTTTGATGGAGGTACCTCTTTGACCGCGAATTTTTTTGACCGCCTGCTCAACTGACCAGGCGTGAGTTGCCTCGTTATTTACCATAACGATACTATCACCAGCGATAATACCTGCTTTTTGGGCAGGACTGCCTTCGATCGTGCTGATTACCGTTAATTGTCCGTCTTTTTTGCCAAGCTCTGCTCCGATTCCCTCAAATGTGCCCTCAAGGTCGTTTAAAAACTCTTTGGCCTCATCAGCAGTAAAATAGACCGTATACGGGTCACCAACAGCATCCACCATACCGCGTTTAGCCCCATCAATAAGCTTCTGTTTGTCGAGTGCACCATCATAGCTCACCGCCAGCTGCTTGTATAAATTCTGCACCGTTGCAAAATCAAGCGTATCGCTCGTCGACTTTTCTCCCTTAAGCTTAGCAACGATATAATCCGACCGTGTTCCAGCAATATATGCCACCGCAATTGCGAGCACTAGCACAAAAATATGCGTCATCGTAACAGAACTTCGCGTGCCGCGTTGATCAGATGTCGATTTCACCCAAGTCCTCCAAAGGCTTATATTCACCCTATTGTAGCATGCTTTTGCTTATTGAGGCTGAGAAACTAGAAGTAAATAAAGGTGAGACCGCTTGGGTTGACGTTCATTTCGCTGTATTCGCCACGAATACCCCAGTTAAACTGGCTTACACGTATGGTACCGTTGCCATTGATGCCTTCGACGTACATAGCGTGGCCATAGTACCCTACGTACATGATAGCAACTGCCCCGACTTTTGGTGTTGAGCCGGTAGGAATTCCATCAGCCGCGGCGCTTGCAGGCCATTCATTAGCATTACCATGACCGCCCCAGTACGGCATATATCGTCCACTAGCAGCAACTTTCCACGCGGTATAGCTGACGCATTCGCGGTTATACATACCCCAGTTATCTACAAGCGAATCTTGTGCCGCATTACACCAAATCGCCGGATAGCCTCCACAACCAGCGCCAGCCACCAAGCCGCTCACGTTATACGTTTGGGCGGCGGCGGCGTTCGCGGCAGCTTGCTGAGCTCGCAAGCTAGAAATCTCGCTGTTTTTATTCGCAATCATACTCTGATACGCCGCTTCTTCGCCTCGGGTTTGCTCGACAAGCCGTGCTTGTTCAGTTTCTTTGGCAACAAGCGACTCACGCTGGCGTGACTGGTCAGCTAGCACCTGTTTGACCTCAGACTGCTGTCGTGCGAGCTCAGCTTTCAGCTTTTTTACTTGGTCCATGGCTGTTTTCATCTGGTCGCGTACCGAACCACGAACTTGCTGGGCATTCACATAGTCACTGACGTTCTTACTGCTGGCAAGCATTACGATTGGAGACGTATTGCTGTTGGTATAAATTTGGACGACAGTTTTGTTGAGTGATTTTTTCTGCCGGGCAAGCTTTTCCTCATTTGCCTGAATGTCATTGCTGAGTTGATCATATTTTGTCTGGTTGAGATCGATTTGTGCCTGAAGAGTGCTTTTTTCAGCCGTAATAATATTGAGTGCATTCTGCAATGAATCACCTTGGGCGCGTAAATTTGCCGCCTGCTGCTGGTAACTGTCGATTTCACCCTGCAGGCCATTTATCTGGTCGTCAAATCTATCAGCGAACACGCGCGGGGCAAGTATGACACCGCCTACCGCTACCGCTATGACAACCACATAGGCCCCTGCAAGCTTACGGGATACAAATGGTTGTAGTTTCAATGCTATATTCATGGTGGATAGTGTTTGTTTTAAATATTTTCTTAAGTGTACCATAGCATAACCTGTTCGGTCAAGCCAGCGACGTCTCATGGGGTCTTTAATAGATCTGATTATTCGTTGCACGGGGTTCCTTTGCTTTATACTTTTAAATAACGACGCACGGCAAGACGGGATGAGATAATACCGATCAACGCCCCTACCAGTATCATTACTACAATCACAAGCGGCGAGAACAAAATGAGCTTGTTAAGAACGTCATCAATCGCTATCCCATACGATGCTATCGGTTCACGAAACGTGATGAGCGCAAAATAACCGAGTGACGATGCAATCACAGCGGCAAAGAACCCATACATTACTGCCTCCATAACAAACGGACCACGGATAAAGCCTTTGTCTGCGCCGATCAGTTTCATCATGTCGATTTCGTCGCGGCGGTTAAATATAGCCATACGGATTGTATTAAAAATGATCAGCATGGAAATCGCGACAAATACGATCGTAGCCGTTAACCCTACCCGCTCGGATGTGCGCGCCCAGTCCGTCAGCGTTTTGACCGCATCCCGGCTTCCTTGGTTAAGCTGGTCAACGTCTTCGGCCAAGTTCTTCACGACAGTGCTATCTTCTTTAATGAGCTTTTGCAGTGATGAAAAATCATCCGTATTTTGCAGTGTCATCGTAAACACTATAGGGAATGCGATATCTGACTCAGCCAAGGTCTGCAGCTCCTCTGCATCCGTAATATTGTCCTTAGTAATGTATTCCTTACGTGAATCATCGGACGATTTGTACTCAACTGCAGATACATTTGGCGTTTCGCGTAGCAGCTGTCGGATAATACTCACCTCTGAATCTGGCGTCTCGCCTTTAAGATAAATTGACGGTTTTGTTTCCTCGCGCAAGAGCTTCGTAACAGTATCGGTAAGCATCGTGCGTGCTACTACCGTAGTAAAAATGATCAGAAGTGTAATCGTCATGACTGCTGTCGCAGCCGTCGTAAGCCAGGCATTACGAGTAAAGTTATTAATACCATACCGCATCATTCGCATCCACGTTAAATACCGACGCTGAAATTTCTTATTATCCCGCAATTTCGTTCGGGCATTGCCGCGTTCATCAGCCATGCGCTACTCCAATATGGCATACTGAATATGTTTTCATTGTTTGTATCCTCCTGATGCCACATCCGATGTGATCTTGCCGTGGTCGAGCGTAATCACTCGTCGCTTTAGCTTGTTCACTATCTCGACATTATGCGTGGTAAGTACTACCGTTGTACCATATCGATTGATTTTTTCAAGCAAGCGCACAATATCCCAGCTGTGCTTGGGGTCAAGATTACCTGTTGGCTCGTCGGCAATCAATATCTTCGGCTGTCGCACCACCGCACGAGCTATTGCGACCCGCTGCCTCTCGCCACCAGATAGCTCACGCGGGTAACTTTTCTCTTTGCCCTTCAACCCGACAAGCTCGATGACTTTGGGGACGGTATTTTTGATTTCACGGTTTGTCATGCCAGCGATTTCGAGTGCGAAAGCAATATTCTCAAACACAGTTCGTTGCGGTAATAACTTAAAATCCTGGAAAACGACACCGATTTTGCGTCGCAGCAAGGGGACATGTCGGTCTTTAAGGGTGTCATAATCAATTCCTCCGACAACAATCTTGCCGCTCGTAGGCTTTTCTTCTCGAGTCAATAACTTCAGAAGAGTGCTCTTGCCTGCACCGCTTGTGCCCACAAGAATAACAAATTCTTTCGGTTCAATATGAAGAGATATCCGGCTAAGTGCTGGCCCGCCGTCCTTCCCGTACAACTTGGTAACACGATCCAGTAGTATCATTTACTGTAACCATTATACAGCATTAAAACTGTATATGCTGAGAGTCTTCACTAGTCAATAGCAGGATGTGCCCTATAGTATTCAATCGTTCTTTTTAGACCTTCTTGCACATCAACCCGCTTTACATCAGGAAATAACGTATCAATTTTTGCCGTATCGGCAACCACATGAGATCCCGCAGGTTCGCCTTGCCTCATCGGCAGGTGCTGTACTGTGGAATCAGAACCGCTCAATTGAATGATTTTGTTAACAAGATCGTTGACAGATATGCCCTGCCCTGTTGCACACTCAATGACATTACCCCACTGTTTTTCCTCGATCATACGCACAGCATAGAGTACTGCATCATCGACAAGTATAAAATCAGCGACTTGCTCGCCATCTCCATACACCGTTAGAGGCTTACCGTCCAGAGCCTGGCTGATAAACGTTGGAACTGCTTTATTATACCGTGCAACATACTGATAGTCGCCATACACGCTAAACCATCGAAGCGCACAGACTTTTGTGCCGTAGGTCTCATAGTAGCATCGCGCCATACGAATAGCTGCGTCTTTGGAGATCGAGTATGGGTTATTCCATATGCCTGGCATACCTGCTACAAATACCTCTATGTCGAATTGGCGAGCGCACTCTAAAACATTCAGAGTGCCTTTCACGTTTGTCTCAAATACGCCAAAGGGGCTATCCAACGATTCATGCGTGCCGATGGATGCGGCTAGATGAAATATTTTGTCAACAGGCTCCAAAAACGTTTTTAACGCTAGCAGATCAGTCACATCTACACGCTGATAGTCTACTCCATCAACCGGATAACTGGGAGCGCGAACATCGAGCGATATCAATTCGCAATTAGGGTATCGCTTTCGTAGCAGCAACAAAAGATTCGTTCCAATAAATCCTGCTCCGCCTGATACTGCTATTTTCATTATGATATCTCCTTGCTCCTACTCGTTAATGGTTCAAATACGCATTGATAAAACCGTCAATTTTGCCGTCCAGCACGCTTGCCGTGTCTTTTTCCTCATATTTTGTCCGGGCATCTTTCACGAGCTGATACGGATGAAGTACGTAATTGCGGATCTGCGCCCCCCAACTCGCGCTTTCACCTGCCCGTAAATCAGCCAGCGTCTCGGCATGCTGTTCCATTTGCAGCTGCGCCAGCTTGCTGCGCAAAATCTTCAGCGCTGTCTCTTTGTTTTGCAGTTGTGAGCGCTCGTTCTGAATCGCCACTACAATACCCGTCGGCACATGCGTGATGCGGACGGCACTATCAGTCGTATTGACACTTTGTCCGCCGTGGCCGCCCGCGCGGTAGACATCGATCTTGAGATCATTATCATCCAATTTCACCTCATCCGGTGTGTCGATCTCCGGCATAATCTCGACAAGCGCAAAACTCGTCTGGCGCAAATTATCGGCATTGAACGGGCTGAGCCGCACCAGTCGGTGCACGCCGTGCTCCGACTGTAGTTTGCCATAGGCATAGGGGCCGATCACGCTATAGGTAGCGCTTTTGATACCAGCTTCTTCACCTGGGCTGCGATCGATCACCTCTGTTTTAAAGCCATTTTTTTCACCCCACCTTAGATACATGCGCTCCAGCATCTCGCACCAATCCTGGGCGTCGGTACCGCCGGCACCTGCACTGAGTTTCAAAATTGCGTTGTGATCATCGTATTCGCCGCGAAACAGCAGTTCTTTTTTGAGCCTGGCGTATTCCTTTTCAAACGCATCCACCTGTTCCGTAAATTCCCGTGACATTGATTCATCGCCAATCTCCATGAGCTCAACGATATCCGCAACCTGGCTGCGAAGAGTCTGCCACGGCTCGGTTTGTCCCCGCAAGCTCGCCGCCTGTTTGCTCAGCATTTGCGCCCGTTCCAGATTGTTCCAGACATCACTTTCAGCCAACTGGTCATCAATGCGCGCCAGCTCCTCTGCCTTGGCGGTAATCTGAAGCTGCTCATACGCCTGCATAATGTTGCTTTTGAGTGCTTCAGCCTGTTTTTTCAGTGATTCCATAGTACCAGTATGCAATATGGGGTATGCAAAATGCAAAGAAATGTGAAATAAGAAAAAAGAAATACTAACACGATGAAATACAGCCCGCCACTCATTTTCAGGAACGCTTTGTGAGATACTGGAAATATGAAAATCGGCGTATTTGATAGTGGCATTGGCGGCGAGGCGGTCGCACGTGATCTAAGGCTGCATTTTCCTGATGCCGAAATTGTAACAGCCAGCGATCATGAGCATGTTCCATACGGATTAAGGTCAGTCGATGAAATTATTACACTCACCGATAACGCAATCCAGCCGCTGCTTTCCTCATCATGCGACGTTATCGTGATTGCGTGTAACACCGCCACAACACTCGCGCTGCCCCATTTACGGGTACAGTACCCGACCCAGCTATTCATCGGCATTGAGCCTATGATCAAAACAGCTGCTAAGCAGACAAGAACCCATCGCATCATCGTGTGTGCTACACTGGCTACGCTTCGTAGCCAGCGATATCATGAGCTGAAGGAGTCGTATGCTTCAAGCTGCATCGTTGGTGAACCCGACTGTTCCGATTGGGCGTCTATGATCGAAAGCAATACTGTCAATGAACAGTCCATCCGTAATCGGCTTGAACCATTTTTAGCTGACAAAGCCGATGTTATTGTGCTCGGCTGTACGCATTATCATTGGATAAAATCGCTTATCAAAACAATTGCAGATAATAAGGCTACTGTGCTTGAGCCAACCGCATCAATTGCAAAACAAATTCAGACTACAGTGCTTTTACGGCCGCAACAAACTGATCGCCGCGATCGGCATAATTCTTAAACATATCAAAACTGGCACTCGCCGGACTCAGCAGCACGACATCTCCTTGCTGCGCCATCTTGTGGCATGATGCAACAATATCACGCATGCTACCATCTAGCTCCAAAACTTCGACGTCGAATTTGCGGCACAGCACCGCAATATGTGAGCCTGTTTTACCAATTGCGACTACCCGAGCATGACGAGTCTTGCAAGTTTTAATGATTGATTCATAGTTTACCCCTTTATCAGAACCACCAAGAATAATAATCTTTGGCTCGTCGAATGACTGCAGGGCAGCTATGGCCGACCCTGGCGTGGTCGCAATGCTGTCATCGTAGTACTTGACACCACTAACCTCGCGGACGAATTTCAAACGATGCGGCAGACCAGTAAAGTTATGCAGCCCGCGCTGGATAGCGGCATTATCGACGGTAAACACCCGAGCTGCCGATATAGCCGCGCATGCATTTTCAAGATTATGCGCTCCAGGTAATCGTAGCACGTCAGTAGGACAAATATCATCGCCTTGCACCCGGAACATGCCCTGTTCAGTGTAGACACCCCCTGCATCACGAGCATCGTAGCGAATGCTATCTCCCAGTACTGAGCTTTCAGCAATTTTTTCACTCCATCTGTTTGAGGGGTGGTAAAAGCAGACGTCTTCAGCCTTCTGATGACGACGAATGTTGCTCTTGGCGCGGATATATTCATCAAAATCGGCATGAATATCAAGATGATCAGGCTCAATCATGAGCACCACTGCCACATGCGGACTCGCACGGAGGTCCCACAACTGAAAACTGCTCATCTCAAACACGACGATATCATCTGCAGCAATGTTAGGTAGCACTGCGAGTGCTGGGGTGCCGATATTACCTACCAGGTGTACCGTGCGGCCTGCTTCACGTAATATACCGGCAATCAAGCTGCTTGTCGTACCCTTCCCCTTCGTACCGGTGACACCGATAATAGGCGCTGGGCATTTCATAAAAAATTCATTAGTACTAGACCAGATTGTTCCGTCCGTGACGATCGCGTTCGGCGGCAAACTGGCCGTCCTGACTACCAAATCGTAGTCATGCAGCTTCTGAAAGACATTTTCACCGAGCAACACAGTAGCATCACTAGGAATACGCTTGGCAGGTTTTGCAGCTTCATCAACAATTGTCACGTCATGGCCCAACTCGTGCCAATAGGCATAATTCACTTCACCTTCGATACCGTAGCCTGCAATTGCGACTTTCATACTCAACTAGTATAGCATTAATCATTTTTCACATCTGGCACATGCCGATACGTCAGTAATGTTACGATTTTTCAAATAACGGCGAAAGTTGATCGTTCAGCCCATCAACAAATGCCTTCTCAACATTGCCGATACCGCCAAGCAGCCAGCAGTCGGCATTGATAAATTCACGCGCAGTTTCTACGATACGATCACGAGTCACCGCCTGGATTTCTGACGGCCGTTCATCATAGTCATCAATCCGCCCGTCAAAGAAATAACTATCTGCATACCACCGTGCAATCTGCCCGGCCGTCTGTGCGCCCATTTGGTGGCGGCCCAAGGCATACTGGCGAGCAGCCTCGACTTCTTCGTCGGTAATACGTCCATCGATCACAGCCTTAACTTCTTTGGCAATCAGCTGGAATAGCTCATAAGCGCATTCCGGATCAAGCTCAGTCCCGAAATCCCAGGTGCTATTGTGTTCATTGGCGCTTGCAGTTGACCACATGCCATACGCCAAACCTTTCTTACGTGCACCGCCAAAAATTCGCGAGCGAAATGTACCGTTCAGGATATGATCGGCAAACCCCATGGCATCAATTTCAGCATCACTCAACCGCCGTGGAACTACCATACTAAGACCAAAGGTAAAGTTCGTCGCCTCCTTACGCTTGATGAGCAGCGGATCAGCCCGGTGCAATTCATCGACTGGTATACTGAGCCGCTCACCTTCGGGCAACTCCCAACTCTCCAGCATGGCTTCTAGTTTTGACTCGCGGCCTTTTATATCACCGGCGACTACAAACCGCATGTTTGCAAGCGTGTGCGTACGACGGTAGTGTTCGCGAATATCCGCTATGGTAACATTATTGATTGTCTTGAGGCGTTCCTGCCAGGTCAACATATCCTCCCCAAGTACCTGAGCCATTTTTGACCACAGCACCCACATATGATTGTTGAGGTACCCGTTAAGTTCGTTGCGAACATTGCCTGCTTCGCTTTTCAGTTCTTCTTCGATAAACCGCGGCTTCGTAATACTCAGCTGCTGCAAATCCAAAATGCGGTCCCACTCAAAGTCGGCGCAGTCGGTCATATAGACCATGCTGTAGTCGGCAGTTGTAGCATTGAAATACGCGCCATTTTTGGTAAATTCAGCATCGTATTCCGCCGCATCGCGAAAGCGGGCATTCGCCCCAAATGCCATATGCTCCATAATGTGAGCCGTTTCCTCGATCGTTTTATCGCGAACATAGCGCGTACCGGCGCGAAAATGCACTCGGGTGCTCATCACCTGCGCTCCAGGTACATGAATCAGCAGCCCGCGCGCACCATTCTTGAGCTCCAGCTCAGTGACAACGTGTTTCATTGGCCGCCTTTGACCGTAGACAGAGGTACAAAAAGACCGGAAAAGCGAGAGAAGCCTACCATCTAGTGCCGCTTTCGACTTGCGCGAGCTGATTTACGCTTTTTCTTCGCGTTTTTTTTGCGATCACTCTTTACTTTTTGCGAAGCGGCTTTCTTCACCTTAAAGTCATCATCATGTATGTGTGTTGACCTATCGCCAAGCTCATTTACGCCTTGCTCAACAGCGCTAGCAGCTGCTTTGGTGAGGTCTGATTCGTACACATCGTCTTCGAGTTTGGCGGGGCGTAACTCCTCTTTTTTAACATGGAAAATCGTCCGCAATACTTCATCTCGCAGCGTGCGCTGTAAGCTTTCGAATAGCTTTTGGGATTCGGAGCGATACTCAACAAGCGGGTCGCGCTGGCCAACACTTCGCCAATGGATACCCTCACGCAAATGCTGCATATTTTCCAGGTGCTGCATCCACAGCACGTCAACAATTTGCAAGTACACATCGCGTTCTAATCCTCGCATGAGTTCAGTACCAAGTTCCTTCTCGCGTTTTTTGTAGAGTGCATTAGACTGTGCTGTGGCGAGCGCGAAACGGACTTTGTCTTTCTTTTCTTTAGCAATGTCGGCAATCTTCTTCTCGCCCAGGGGAATAATTGCCTCAAAGTTATCGACAAATTTCGGGTTATTTTTCCCTGGTAGGTATGTCAGATCGCGAACCTTCTCCTCGAGCAGTCGTTCAATTTCCCCTTTGATATCTTCTCCGCCCAAAATACGACGGCGAATAGTATAGACAACCTTACGATGGCGGTTGATGACATTGTCATATTGCACCACGTTTTTTCGCGTATCGTAGTTATAACCTTCAACGCGTTTCTGAGCGGACTCCAGTGTTTTACTGACAGCGCGGTTTTCAATAGGCATATCTTCTTCTACCCCTAGCCGATCCATCAGCGATGCGATCCGCTCTCCTTGGAAAATACGCATGAGATCGTCTTCGGTCGAGACGTAAAACTGTGTCGTTCCCGGATCACCCTGGCGACCGCCACGACCTCGCAGCTGATTGTCAATCCGTCGCGCCTCATGACGTTCTGAGCCTATGACCGCTAAACCACCAGCTTCCTTAACACCCTCCCCTAATACAATGTCCGTACCTCGTCCGGCTATGTTTGTTGCTAGCGTGACAGCGCCTTTTTGACCTGCTTCCGCTACAATTGCCGCTTCGCGCTCATTATTCTTGGCATTGAGGAGCTCGTGTTTGATCCCGGCCTTAGTAAGAGCCTTGCTAATAAGCTCATTTTTTGCAATGCTCGCACTCCCTATTAGCACCGGACGGCCCTGCTTGTTCAACTCTTTGACATCGGCGACTAATGCTTTGATTTTTCCTTGCTCAGTTTTAAAAATCTTATCAACATGGTCCTTGCGTGCCATTGGACGATTCGATGGAATCTGAATGACATCCAATCCGTAAATTTGCTGGAACTCCTCGGCCTCAGTATATGCCGTACCAGTCATACCGCTAAGCTTGCTATACAGCCGGAAATAGTTTTGGAACGAAATTGTTGCAAGTGTCTGACTTTCTTCACGGACGGTTACCGTCTCTTTGGCCTCGATTGCTTGGTGCAATCCTTCGTTATAGCGCCGCCCATTCATCAAACGACCGGTGAACTCATCAACAATCACCACTTCACCGTCTGATGTCACGACATAGTCTTTGTCGCGACGGAACAGTGTTTGGGCACGCAGAGCCTGGTCCATATGATACACGGCGCGCACGTGATCTGGGCTGTAAATATTTTTAACACCGAGTAGTTTCTGTACCTTTTCAACACCCGCATCAGTCAAACTGACACTGCGTCGTTTTTCATCGAGGATATAGTGTTCTGGTTTGAGCGCTGCAGCAACCTTGCTGAAACGAATGTACATGTCGGGGTTCTCACTGGCAGGCGCCGATATGATGAGCGGCGTACGCGCTTCATCAATCAAAATCGAATCCACCTCATCAACGATAGCAAAATTAAGCTCGCGCTGCCGGAGCAAGTCAACGTCATTGACCATATTGTCACGCAAATAATCAAAGCCGAATTCATTATTGGTGCCGTATGTAACATCGGCGGCATAGGCTTCTTTACGCGTGCATGGCCGCAACTTTTTCATCCTCTCATCACTGTGTGCAGGATTATCAAACTTGCTGTCATATAAAAACGATTGGTCGTTGATAATACACCCCGTACTCAGGCCCAGCGCATCATACACCTGCCCCATCCAGCCAGCATCACGTTGCGCCAGATAGTCATTAACAGTTACGACATGGACACCCTTGCCACTCAGTGCATTGAGATACACCGGCGCTGTTGCCATCAGGGTTTTACCTTCACCGGTCTTCATCTCGGCCACGTTGCCTTCATGCAGCGCAATACCGGCGATCAACTGCACATCATAATGCCGCTGCCCGAGCACACGGTCGCTCATCTCACGAGCGACAGCAAAGGCTTCCGGCAGAATATCGTCAAGGGTGGTGTTTTTCGTGGCAAGACGCGTTTTCAAGACCTCGGTTTGCTTTTTCAGCTCTGGTTTTGCCATATCATGGTATGTCTGCGCTAAGGCATTAATACTGGCAACTTTTTTCGTAAGTCGCTTTAGGGTACGCACCTGAGGATCACCGAATAGTTTGGTGAGGGCCTGTTTCATATCTATCTTACCTCTCTACGTTTAGGTCACATTCACTTCCTACCAGTATACCTGCCACCATGAACAATGCCAAGACGGAGCGGCGACAAACCACCCCGAAATAGCTGCCTAAACACTGTGCGCTAATTAGGCTTCGATAGGATTCGTTGACAACTTGACACGTTCTTTAATTGACCGTAATACGCGCTGGGCGCGGCCACCATTAAACGTATGATCATCATGGTATTTCTTAAGCTGCGAGGTCAGTTTTGCTTCGACAATATCGACTGCCGCAAGCATATTGAGTGTCGAATCCTGGGCCGTGATGGTTTTTTGGGGCAGCAGGAGATTGATATGACACTCGTATTTATTGCCGTTCGCACGGTTCACTTCTTTTAGTACAACATCGGCCTGGGCTGATTTGCGCGCGTGCCGTGGCAAGAAACGATCAAGCCGACCAATTTTTTTGAGAACGTATTTTCTGGTTACGTCGTCGACTTGGTATCGTACCCCGGTTATATCTATATGTGTGATCACTGGTGACCTCCTTTGATATATTACCGATTTGTACTTCTAGTATACCACTTATCGTTTTTGTAATCAGCCCCGACTGCCTCTTCTATTCGGCTAAAGCCATCGCGCTTTAGCAAGTTTATGATGCCGCTGTTAATATCGCCAACTACTTGCGGGCCTTCAAATATCATGCCTGTGATCAGCCCTACCAGATTAGCACCAGCTCGTATTTTTTCATACGCATCCTCTGCCGAAAAAACACCGCCAATACCGATAATTATGAATCTACCGGGATAGTGCTGGTAGGATTTGCGAATCAAATCAGTTGCAATTGCTCTAGTAGGCACTCCACTGAGCCCGCCAGCAACATCAGATGGCACTTGCTCCCGCAATGTAGCCCTTGCTCGGTCTTTTAGTAAATTCCCGATCGATAGACCATCAACATGATGCGCATCTATTACCTTCAGCAGTGCGTAAAATGCTTGCCAGGGGAGCGAGATAGGCATCTTGATGATAAGAGGTCGTTGTAATTTTAACTCGTCAATTGCTTTCAGCAAACTTTGCAGTCGCGCGGGTGTTGTAAAAGGCTCGCCCCCATATGTATTGGGACATGAAATATTTAGTTCATACAGCGCAATATGAGGTGTTGCCTCTAGCCGAATAAAACTGCGGCGATAATCATCGATTGCCGCCTCATCGCTCACGACTGCCGGACTATTTGTTTTGGCGACTGAGACAATCAGCGGCATACTACTAAAATCGTGCCTGCCATAGGCATCAATCGTCCTGGATATGTGCTCGACGCCTTTGTTTGGCAGTCCGGCGTGTACGACTAATGACTGCGATGCTGGCAAGCGATAAAACCAAGGGTGCGGGTTGCCCTCGCATACTTCAGCGGTCACTGATCCGCCGGTTACAAATCCGAATCCGACGCTGCGCATCAGCTTCGCAAGCTCGATATTTTTATCGAAACCGGCTGCCAGCCCGACAGGATTACGAAATTTCACCCCAAAAACTGTTTGTTCAAGCTTCGCATTCTGGTATGACCAAACTTTCGGTACGGAACGAATGCCTGGCAGTTTCGGAAATAGTTTCCCGAGTCGTACCAAATCAGCATGGACCTTGTCCGGATGGCGCTTAAATAGGAGCGGCTTTGCGATTTGTTTGTATGTACCTGCCGTCACTGACCGTATTACCCGACCCATGGGGTGAGTGCTAGATCTTTTCACGGCCACCCATGTATGGCCGCAGCACCTCAGGCACGGTCAATGTGCCATCAGGATTTTGGTAATACTCCAGCATCGTGACAAGTGAGCGAGCCAGACTAACCGCCGTGCCGTTCAGAGTGTGAAGCGTTTCAACCGTACCATCTTGGCGACGCACGCGAATATTGAGACTGCGCGCCTGAAAGTCCGTACAGTTACTGCAGCTTGTCAGCTCACGGAATTTCTCGTCAACTGGCGACCAATACTCAACATCATACTTCTTGGCGGCTGGCGCACCGAGATCACCAGCGGCGA
>CAZHGM010000002.1:0-4321 GCA_964532145.1 uncultured Candidatus Saccharibacteria bacterium
GTGGATGTAACGAGTGATATGCTTAAAATATGCTTCGTCGCGAATCAGAGATGCCTTAAAAATACTCTGGAACAAATGGCCCTGTGATTTGTATTTTCGGTTGCGATACATAGTGTATGAGGTTGATACCGACTTCATTAGATCAGAGATCGACGATGTGTGCTCTTCTTGATATAACAACAGGTGAAAATGGTTTCCCATCAGGCAATATGCAAGTACTTCTACAGGGCAATAGGGATATAGCTCGTCAGCCTTATCTCGCTCTGCCACTGGCGTTATGTACCGTTTGATTAGCGATAAAAATTTGTATTTATCTTCACTATCTGAAAATATGACATTGCCTCCAGCACCTCGATTGTAGACATGATAGTATGCCGGCAGGTCCCATTGCTTGACGATATTTTTTGATGGCATGCAGTAATCATACTACGTTAATTCCAAAATACATAAATTAACACCGTACTGGGTTCAACCCTTAGAACTTCACCTGTGGCAGATGTATTGAGGCTGAGGGTGTCCCAGACTCGCTGTATCGTGCCAGTTGCCGAGACCACGTCGACGAAGCTGTGGCGCTCGCCGCCGCTGTTGATACCGCTGCGTACCACGATGACATTGCCATTGGCGTCGACCTGCGGCCACGCGACCCATACCTGCGAGTAGCCAGTTATACCGACAACACTTAGGCTGTAGACAAGACTGCCCGTTGCGCTGTACCGCACCAGACTGTTGTCATACAGCGTCTGGTGCGTGAGCAACAAACCGCCGTCTGGCATTGCACGAACAGTCCCTGGTTTGGGACATTCATTGACGGTCGAGAAGCTGCTATTTGCGCCCGAGGGGCTATGTGTCAGCACGCGGTAGACGCCCGTGCAGGCAAGCCCAGACTTCTTGACCGCGACCAAAGCCGTACCGTCAGCCGCAAAGACCGCATCGTCGAAGTACTCACCGCTTGTCAGTGGCAGTACGTAGTTGGTTTGGTTGGCCTGCCCATTGTAGTCGAAATACTTCAGCGTATTGCCATCTCTTACTACAAGTCCACTGTTGTACATCGCGACCTGTGATCGCCAATGCGCCATGTTGCTGACGTCCTGCGTAAACGCAATTGGCGTGAACCGACTAGTTCCGTCACTCGTGTTGATACCAACCAGCTGATCCGCCATGGCGCATTGCGTTACTGACATGACTGCGTAGAGATTGCCATCATAGCCAAGTGTCAGCCACTTTGGCTGGCCGCTTAGCTGATAGCGTGAGCATGCCGGCAGTGAGTATGTCCAGCGCTGTATGCCAAACTTATACGCTGCAATGCGATACGACATGTTGCCGTAACCGTCACCTTTTGCCTCGACTGCGTAGATGGTCGAGTCATATCCAGCAACGACTGCATCTGCGCAATCAAATGTCTCCCACGAGCCGGCCGCGCCGCTTGGCTTCGCGATCGACGCAAGCGTGTTGCCCGCCACGTCGACGGTCATGATCCGCTGCGTGCTGTACGCCTGGGACAGCGGCGGGGCACACTCCTCAAACGTCATCGAGCCATCCGGATGGCTGAGCGCCTGATGTGCATACAACGGCACTTCGTATGATGGCTGAGTAAAAGCTTGAGATGACTGAGCGGCCGCCAAGCCAGATACGATCAGAGTTACTACAAGCAGCATTGCTCGTAGTAGTCTGCGACTTCTTCGTTTCACGATTCTCCTAGTTGTTGAGGTACGAACTCGCAACAGTTGTTACGAGATTGCTGAAAAGCATCGCTATCATACCACGTAACAGGGGTAAATAAAAGTGATAAAATAGATCATATGAAAGACAAACTTGTGAGGGGGGTGCGCAAAGCGCTACCGCGAGGAGCGGTACGACTGCTCGAGTCAGGCTATCGCAAGTCTCGGGTACACCTTGTCAGCGCTCGGTATGGCTATCCGGCGCGAGACCTGAAGGTCGTGGCGGTCACAGGGACGAACGGCAAGACGACAGTAGCGAATTACGTCAACGAAATATTTAAAGCTGCTGGGTTCACGACGGCGATGTTTAGTACAGCGGTCATCGAGATCAAAGGTGAGCGGCGGATCAACGACCTCAACGCGACAGTAGCAACGACACAGCAAATGCAGAAATTTTTTCGCCAAGCACGCAACGCCGATGTCGACTATGTTGTTCTTGAGGTTACCAGCCATGCGCTCGACCAATACAAGCTTGCCACGGTTCCGGTCGAGTGTGCCATCATGACCAACCTCACGCAGGATCATCTGGATTACCACAAAACGATGGAACAGTACGCTGCTGCTAAAGGCAGACTGTTCGCGCGTCACCCTCGGTTCATCGTGCTTAACGCTGATGATGAGTGGTTTGAGACATTCAACAAATTTGAAGCAGGCGAGCACAAGATCAGCTACGGCACTTCAGAGACGGCAGATTGTCGGATCAGTCAGGTGAAATTATATAAAAAAGGCTCCGAAGCCCGCGTTGTCTTTGATCATCAAACTAAACTTGACCTCGCCACCAGTTTGCCAGGCAAATACAACGTCTACAATATGACCGCAGCGGCTTGCGCGGCATATCTGATGTATGTCAAGCTTGATGCAATTCAAAACGGCATTGCTAACCTCGAGGGCGTCCCCGGACGATTTGAGTATGTCGATATCGACAAGTCGTATGATGTTATCGTGGACTATGCGCATACGCCGGATGCGCTTGAGAAGTTGCTCGAAGCTGTCAAAGGCGTCAGCAAAAACCGCGTGTTCTTAGTGTTTGGCGCCTGCGGCGACCGCGACAAAATGAAACGTCCAATCATGGGGCGTATCGCTGCCGAGCATGCCGATCGGATATTTTTAACTGATGAAGAAAGTTACAATGAAGACCCCCAGGCGATCCGCGATATGCTCCGAACCGGCATCGAACAAGCCGGCGGCTCTCCAAAACTTGAAGAAATTGCCGACCGCCGTGAAGCCATCGCCAAAGCCATGAAAGTCGCCCGAGCTGGCGATGTCGTACTGATCACCGGTATGGGCCACGAGCAATTCCGTATCGTGCAGGGTAAAAAATTGCCATGGAACGACGGGGAAGTGGTCAAAGAATTAGCAGCGAGCACAACCAAAAAGGTGCCCGAAACGGACACCTTACAGTAAGGGTAACGAGATATTCATCCGCAAAAATACACTAACTATTGTTTTGTCGTAAATATTTTACTGTATATGGCTAATACCTTTAGTGCCTCTTTGCCAAAATTAACACGACTAATGTGTTCAACATATGCTTCCATACCTTCTTCCGTACTGATATCGTACCTATCGGGAGAGATTTTATATGGAACTTCTGGGTCATGCGCAAGTTGTTTTAACTCTCGCCGTAAAAGAAGTGATGCTTCATCCGGTGTTGAAAAACGTGTGCTTAAAAACCATGCCCCGAGTTGTTGCGTTGTAGTATTTGTATGTTGACCAACCGGATTTTTCATACGATCATTAACACCACGCCCTCGCGGATCATCCTGTTTATACCAGACTGGGAGATCGGCATTACCACTCGCTAAATTTCGAGAGGCAACCCCACTCATCCAATGTATCCCAGCGACAAAAGAGGTAGGAAATGCAGCACGGATGAAATCTGTCGCCATACTCAGTGTCCTGCCAGTTGAATACACTTCATCCACAACTAAGATTGTTTTATTATCAAGACTGGCAGGAACGCTGTCTATTTCTTCCGTAAGCCCTTCTTTTTTGTCAGTCGGTGCAACAAATATTGAGCGTAAACTTCGGATAATACTTTTGTCAATTCTTGCAACATCAAGCTGGCCATTCCCGTTTGGGTCTAAAGAGTTAATCCATTGCTCTCGATCAATATTTAAGAAGTACATCTCAGGTTTTTTTGCAATTTCGCCGTTATCGCAAATAGCTGCCCTATCCCACAATTCACGTACAAGCCATGCAAGAGGACGAGCTGATTTATCTAAAAAAATTACAGCATCTGGAATTTGTTTTTCAGTTTTGTTTTCGATCGGGTTATGTATGTCAACCCCATGTGTCATAGCAAATATTAGCCCGTCTGTACGTTTCAAATAATCCATCCGCAGCTGCTCGCTAGTTTTATAACTCCCATCGGTACGGTGATGACCGGTGAGAAGTGTATAATTCTGATCATGAATTTCGGTCGGCATATTTTTCTTATTCTAGCATTATTTCATGTATAAGTCAATATAAGCATACCTGAGTCTATCCGGCTCCCATACATCTTGGACACTCACAACTAACTTTCTACACTAAGAAGGAGTGAAAGTGAGAACAAGAGCAATGACCACCAAACAACTCCAGGTCTACGGAGCCCGTATCCG
>CAZHGM010000002.1:4331-12073 GCA_964532145.1 uncultured Candidatus Saccharibacteria bacterium
GGAACTCGGCAGCGTAGTAGCAGCCTGTCGCTACTACGGCATACCACGGAGTGAATACTACTACTGGCATACTCGCTGGCTTGCCAGTGGCAAGCAACTCACCAGTCTGTACGACCTGCCGCGGACACCCAAGAGTCATACTGCCGACCTTAGTGATGAGGCGACCAGCCTCATCTTGCAGCTACGGTTTGGGCTCGGCTACGGCGAAGCGAAGCTGGCCGTCGTGCTGGAACGCGACTATGGCATCACTGTCTCTCGTCACGGTGTGGGTAACGTACTGCGACGAGCGAGGCTCACTGAGCCCAAGCGACGCAAACGGCGTATGCAACGACGTCTCAATGACTACCAGTACCAGCCTGGTGAGGTTGGACAGATGGATGTGAAGCACTGGAAACGTGTAGCCTACCAGTGCGACATTGTCGACTGTGCCACCAGGATTAAGTACAAACGGTTATATCCTGGGGTGAACCCCGCCTACACCGTTGACTTCCTCGAGCACGCCACCAGGTTCTTTGCCCCCGCCTTCCACTTCCGCACCATCCAGACTGACAACGGTCTAGAGTTTGTCTATGACCAGTGACCACAGACTAAGACGGAGACGCTCACCGCCATGCAGTACTGGCTGCAAGAGCATGGGATACGGCACGGCCGTATCCCATCCAGAAGCCCTCACTTAAACGGTAGGATTGAACGGAGCCACGGCGTCGACAAAGACCGCTACAAGAAGCTGACTACCAAAAGACCGAGCTACAGGCATTCCTGGTCGAGGGCTGCCTGGATTACAACTTCTACCGGCCGCACAGCATGCTTCGCATGCGTACGCCCGTGGAATACATGCAAGGTATTCCAGGTTACGAGAATGCTACACTGGATACTAGTATCCTATATGTTTAGGAGCCCGACCTACGAGATTGATGGCCCTGGTATACTAGAGGTAGAAACGGAGGTAGTATGGACACGTCAAAACTTGCCGAGCATGTCTCTGCTGAGGCTCTCACGAACATCACGAACTGGCTGGAGCAGCCAAAATATGCCGAGTACCGCGACGAATTGGTCAAAATGATCGAGGATGAGCGTTGGAACGATCTGGAGGACGCGTTTTTTAAAGTAATCGAATTTGGCACCGGCGGACGACGCGGCACGACTGGGGTAGGAAGTAATCGCATTAATCGTGTGACTGTCGGTGAGTCAGCCCAAGCACTATGTATCTACGCTCAAAAATCTGATGTCACTGCCCCTCAAAAAGGCATCGTGATCGCCTGTGATACTCGTTTGAGCTCTCCTGAGCTCTCCCGGCATTGCGCCTCAGTGTGTGCAGCAAATGGATTCAAAACCTACATATTTGAAAGTTTTCGCTCAACTCCGGAACTTAGTTTTGCTGTCCGGCATTTGGGTTGCGCGGCTGGAATCGTCATAACAGCCAGCCACAACCCGCCGAGTGATAACGGCTTTAAGGCGTACTGGGATGATGGCGGCCAGCTCGTCCCACCACATGACAAAGGGGTGTTAACCGAAGCCGACAACGTAACGGATATCCATACTGTTGATTTCGATAAAGCCGTCAGGGATGGGCGGGTCACCATTGTTGGCCAGGAGATTGATGACCTGTATATATCCGCCGTAACGAAAGAAGCTCTCGGGACACAGCGTAATCTTAAAATTGTGTATTCTCCGCTGCATGGTGCCGGACAGCGCAATACATTGCCCGTGCTACGTGCTGCAGGGTTTACTGATGTCATACCAGTCGAAAGTCAAATGGTGCCAGATGGTAATTTCCCCACCATTGAAAATGGCAAGCCAAATCCTGAAGAGCAGGCTGCAAACGATCGGGCAGTAGCAGAAATGATGTCGCATCGTGCAGATATCGCAATCACAAACGATCCTGATGCAGATCGCATCGGCGTGATGGTACGTGCAGAGAATCAAGTGTTTTATCTGACGGGAAACCAGTCCGCCGTACTGGCAACAGAATACAGCCTTCGCAAGATGCAAGAGACGGGCACTTTGACCAATAACCATTACATCGTCAAAACAATTGTTACCACCGATATGATGGCGGCCATTGCCAAAAAATATAATGTGACATGCTATGGTAATTTGCTCATTGGGTTTAAATACGTCGGTGAAGTGATCCGCAAAAAAGAGCAAACCGATGAGCTGTTTGTCATCGGTGGCGAGGAAAGTTACGGCTTACTCAAAGGTACCTACGCTCGCGACAAAGACGGTGCTGTGGGGGCATTACCTCTCGCCGAATACGCCGCCGACCTCAAAGCCGAAGGCAAGACGCTCAAGGATAGGCTGTTTGAGCTGTACCAAGAATATGGCCTGTATGCTGAACGGCTTGACACAATAGTATGCCCAGGCGCAGAAGGCTTCGCCAAGATGCAGGACACGATGAAAAAACTACGTGGACAACCACCCGCAGCTGTCGAAGGTCATACTGTCACCGCCATCCTTGATTACAGTACACTGAAACGCACCGAGATAGCGTCTGGGGCTGAGGCAGATATTGATTGTATTAATGGCAATGTTGTCGTGCTAGAGTTTGATAACGATGAGCGACGGCGCCTCACGATCCGGCCCAGTGGGACGGAGCCAAAACTCAAGGTGTATTCGCAGTGGTTTGAGCCCGTAGACCATGAGAGTGACGTCGAGAACCAATACACTCACCTAGTGCACAAGCTCGAGGGGCTTGGCGAAACATTAGAGGGTATACTCTTGCAATAAAAAATCCCCGGCTGGGGTTCGTGCGTAATTGAATTATCTTGGGATGTCCGGCTCTCACTTCCGAAGAGGTGAGAGCCGGTGCATCCGACATCTGGCTAGGAGGCCATGGCTGAGAGCCTAATGCTCTCGTTGATGGCCTCCTTCGCTCGGACGAGACCGAGCGTGATAGCCTTGGGGCGGGCCAGGTCTTCCTGGGCCATGGTGGCCCAGACAAGGCTCTCGGCCCACTTGCGCGGACAGGGGTTGGCGGGGTCGCCGACGGGGCTCTTCGAGTCATACTCAAAGAACTTCTGGGCCGCACGGCCGGCCGTGCGCGTCAGGCTGCTGACCTGGGGGTGAAAGGAGGCGAGAATCGCAATGGCCGTGCGCTCGTCGGAGATTCCCCGCTGGCGCCGGATCCTCTCCCAGGCGGCCAGGCGCCCGGCCTTGGTCTCGCCCACGGTGGGGCTGTTGACCAGATTGGCCATTCCCTTGGGCTTGCCGCTCCTCTTCGTGGCGCGTCGGATGGCGTCCTGCGCGTCTGGCGACAAGGCGAGTTTGGACGTACCCTGGCCGTTGCCGCCCTTGGAGGGGTGGCCCGTCGACTGAGCCTTGGTGGAGGACTTGGTGGCCATAGTGGCTCCTTCCGATCCCTTATAGGATCTGATGTCGGGTGCAAATCCACCTCTCAGTGGATTATCATTCTATTTTATCATGTAATTATAAAAAGTCAATATTAAGTGCAATAAACCAATACTTTATGCAATAAACTAGCACTCGGGCTTGACGAGTGCTAGTTTGTTTCGGTATGATAGAGGTATAACAGATCAAACGAGGGAGAGAATATGAGTCAACCACTCACACCACTGGCTGAGCGCGTGATTGCAACGCGCGAGGAAGCCGCCACCCGTACGGCAAGCGGATTATATTTGCCAGATAGTGCTAAAGAAAAGGCTATCGTCGCTGTCGTCGAAGCAGTCGGACCGGACGTGAAAGGCCTCAAAAAAGGCGACAGGATTGTTTACAAAGAGTATTCGACGACCGAGATTAAAGTTGATAATAAAGAGTATTTGATCCTTAAAGAAGAGGATGTGCTCGCGAAAGTTGGGAAATAAGTATGGCTAAAAAAGTTTTTTACGATGATGAGGCCCGAACGCGTGTTCTCGGCGGGGCTAAGGTGCTCTATGACGCTGTTAAAACAACGATGGGGCCAAAAGGCCGCAATGTCGTGATCCAAAAAAGTTACGGTCAGCCAACAATCACGCACGACGGCGTGACAGTCGCTGAGGGTGTTGAACTACCAGAAGTCGATGACGAAACGCTTGGCTACAAGGTCGGCGCTGATCTAATCAAACAAGCGGCTAGCAAGATGAACAAAGTAGCCGGGGATGGTACGACGACTGTCACCGTGCTCACCTACAATATCCTGAGCGAAGCTAATCGTCTGATCGCAGCAGGCCACAATCCAATGGAATTACGCCGCGGTGTCGAAGAAGCAGGCGTAGAGGTACTAAAATCGCTCGAGAAGCTCTCGGAGCCTGTCACCGGCAAAAAAAGCCGAGTGGCTGAGGTTGCGGCAATTTCTGCAGGCGATTCGTCTATTGGCTCACTTATCGCTGATGTCATCGAAAAAGTCGGCGCACAAGGTGTTGTGACAGTCGAAGAAGGCCAAGGCCTCAGTATGGAGTCCGAAGTTGTCGAGGGCTTTACGTTTGACCGCGGGTACAGCAGCGCGCTAATGGTAACAGATGTTAACCGTCAAGAGGCTGAGTACAAAAACCCGGTTATCGTGATCACTGACAAAAAAATCAGCTCTGTCAGCGAGATTTCACCGCTGATTGAACGCATTGCCCAAGCTGGCAAAAAAGACCTCGTCCTGATCGCCGAGGATGTCGAAGGTGAGGCGCTAGCCATGTTGGTTCTCAACAAACTGCGCGGTGCCTTTAATACTGTCGCGGTCAAAGCGCCAGCATTCGGTGACCGTCGCAAAGAAACCTTGCAGGATATCGCTGTTCTGACTGGTGCGACCGTTATCTCTGATGATTTCGGCCTGACATTTGAAAATGCTGATCTTGGCGTTCTCGGTAAAGCCCGCAAAGTTCTTGTCAGTAAAGATGCAACAACTATTATCGAAGGCGGCGGTACTGTCGCTGATGTCAAAAACCGCGTCGCACAGATCCGCGAGCAGGCTGCACATGCTAGCTCTGAGTATGACAAAGAACAGTTCGACAAACGTGCTGCCGCACTTGAGGGCAAAGTGGCCGTCATCAAAGTTGGTGGTGCCACTGAGACTGAGATTGAGGAGAAAAAATATCGCGTTGATGATGCAGTTGCTGCCACAAAAGCCGCTCTGGCTGAGGGAATCGTCCCAGGCGGTGGCGTAACACTTGTTAATCTGTCAGACGGTGTGAAGGCTGATGGTGCTGACTCAACTTCGGCTGGGCGTAGTATTGTTAAGCAGGCGTTGCTACAACCATTCCGTCAGCTGATGCTCAATGCCGGACTCAATGCTGAGGCACTACTAGCGCAAGTCCAAGCGGCCAAGGCTGGCCAAGGAGTTGACGTTATGAATCCAGGCAAGCTGGTCGATCTTAAGACGGCTGGTGTGGTTGATCCTGTCGCCGTAACGCGCCAAGCTATCCAAAACGCCGTCAGTATCGCAGCAACAGCGATGACGATGGGAGCGCTTGTCGTCGATATCCCGAAGGAAGAATCTCCAGCAGCCGGCGGTGGTATGCCCGGCGGCATGGGAATGATGTAACCATCAGGCACAAGTACTAGAATAGGGAGCCATATGCTCCTTATTTTAGTATCAATTTGGTTGTACTGCAGCAATGCATGTTGTACTACGACAATGCATCCAAATGTCTCGTATTGAAATTTGTGTCAATTAATGTCCGATCGGATATTAATTGACACAGTTATATTAATGATATTACACTACCCGTTATGAGAAGACGCCGAAAACAAGTCTTATACGGACATAAGCGATCAGCTACGTCATATGTCGTGGAGAGTTTGATCCCATTTACTGATGCAAATCTAAAACTAGCATTCTCGCCGAGTAGATTCTTCCAGGAGCTCGCGAAGTCATCTGATACAAATGCCGATCAGCTTCGGCGGGCATATTATCGCGCGAAAGATAGCGGCATCGTGAAATACATTGATGGGCATTTCGCAATAGATGAGGACTATCTTGCGACCATAATACAACATACCACCACCCCTCAATTACCGGACAACGAGTCGATGCTGGTTATCTATGATATTCCTGAAGAAGTAGCGCACAAACGCCAAGAGTTACGTGGCCTCCTAAGGGAGCTAGAGTTTGTACAGGTGCAAAAAAGTGTATGGCAGACCTCAAAAAATTGTTTGGCACCAGTACTGGCGATGATTGCAAAGCTCAAGATTGAACCATATGTCCAAGTCTTTGTTGGTACGACGGAGTTTGACCAGTATATGCTCTATTAAGTGACGAAACAGTGCTGCCCGTTATCCTATGCATTGTGTATAGATATAGCATAAAGTGGAATGTAGATATTTGTGTCACTTATTACTCGATTGGACAATAAGTGACACAAATAGTAGAGCTGAAGGAGGAATAGAGAATATCATAGGGCAGTCCTTGTGATAATTTAATGACACCAATGGTCTACAAAGATATGTACAACAAAATAAAATTGACATGTTGACAAATCGAGAGAGGGAGAGTATTATGTGCTGCAGTATTCGAGCATGACTCGAATATGCCTCGGGCATGTAGTCCGATGTCTCATCATCCCACCCACAGAAAGTTACGCCCATGCTTCGCATCTTGGATGGCAGGATCGACACTACCCCCACGGGGGACGTGGTCTTGCTCGGCGCGATCGACAACCAGTGCCTCGGCGGCTTGCTTGTCGACGCGGCCTACCAGCGCGAAGAGCTGTATCCTGGCAAGATCTACGAGATCAAGCAGGTCATGCTCCACCGCGCCGTTCCCGTCATCACGCTCAACCAGCGCAACACCGACGAGTTCGATCTCGCGCCCGACGGCAAGACGCTCGTCCTGTACGGCGACGTCTACATCGTCGACGGACAGCAGCGCACCATCGCCGCGCGTCAACTCGTCCATGAAGGGCTGGCAACCGTCCCGCTGATTCGTGCCATGGTTTACCTCGGCAAGGATCAGGCGTGGGAGCGCGAGGAGTTCACTCTCCAGCAGCGGCAGACGCGGATCAGCCCCAATGTCCAGATCCGGAATCTCGGTCTGGACAATAAGGGGATCTATGCCATCATCCGCGTGAGCGAGGAAGAAACCTCTCCGGTTCGTGATCGGGTGCAGTGGCAACAGACCCGCAACGCCGCCCATCTCATCACCGGCAAGTCGCTCGTCAAGGTGGCTGGCTCGCTCCATGGTCACATGGGTCACGGTACCCGCGTCAACCGTATCGATGATCTCGCTACGGGCCTCGACAAGCTGACGGCCGACATGGGCCAGCAGCGGCTCAAGGCCAACATGCGCGAGTTCCTCCGTGTCCTCGAAAAGGCCTGGGGTTTGCGTGGTGTGGCCTACCCTCGGGCGGCCGTTCACCTCAAGACGAGCTTTTTGTACGGCTTGGCGAACTTCTTCTCCCATTACGAGAACTTCTGGGAGGGCTCAACGTTCAAAGTCGACGCCGCTACGATCAAGAAGCTGCAGAGCTTCCCGATCACCGACCCGTCGGTAGTGAACTTCGCGGGCTTGACCGGCGCGCGGGCTGAGGTGATGGTGGAGGACTTCCTCTACAACCACGTCAACCGTAACCGGACGACCAATCGTCTCATCCGTCGGTTCGACGCCCCGGAGGAGTTCGATGACCAGCTGGAGGATGAGGAGGAAGAGAACTAGCCTGTACATTCAGGCACTCTGAGCGGAGCAGTCTCTCCGAAGCCGTCAGAGCATATACCCCTGGCGCCGCGCCGCGTAGGGGGCGCGGCAAATAGGCAATATTTTAAGTAGCCCCCCGAATAGGGGGGTGTTTTGGTGGGGGGGTAACCCCCGACCGGTGTGGGTG
>CAZHGM010000002.1:12083-69276 GCA_964532145.1 uncultured Candidatus Saccharibacteria bacterium
ATATCGCAATTATGTCAAGAAGCACCCGTAATAGGTGCTTCTTTTGGTGGTACTGAAACCAGCTACAGTTGTGGTTGGCCGCTGGCGGGGTTGCTGAAATAGTCAATCTCTTTGACGACATCGAGGAGCGCTTCGGCGCGTTTGGTTTCGTCTGGGATATTTCGTGCGGCGTCGTAGGTTGCTTGGACAAGCGAGCGATCATCGGTCGAACGGATGATGAGCAGAAGAGTATCGAATTTTTCCTCAGGTGGGAGCTCAAGGCGGTCAACGAGGGGGCGCAACTGAGTTAGCGCGTCTTTTTTGATCGACTCGAGTCCTGGGTCAGCGACTGATGTCGTCGCAGGCATGACAGGAGTCGCAGTAGCGGCTGGGACGGGCTCAGGCGTAGTTTCCTGCATCACGGGTGACACTACTGGATCTACTGGCGGCAACGCACTATCCGGTACCGGTGTTGATGGCGCAGGCATCGTTGGCTCAAATGAAACGCCACCTGCAACAGTGGACGACGTAGGCTGCACCGCTGGGGTTTGCATACCTTCTAGCACTTTTGCAAGCTCTGCGTCATCAGTCATTGGTTCATTTGTATTATCTGCCATACCCACCTCTTATATATTCGTTATGCTAAATCATTATGCTTACTGTATCATAGAAGCAGTGGGCTGTGAAGGTAGTAATGAGTAGGAGGAACTATGGAGTTATTAAACGATACTAATGTTATTGCGCAGCGCGATCCGCAAGATGCACTCGCAGTCGCATTGCAGCAATGCAGCTATTTCGATGTTTCGTTTAAGGCCACATTTGAGCCAAAAACCAATGTGAAAACGATCGTCTGGGCGGGGATGGGCGGCTCAGCATTACCAATGGTCGTGGTTCAGTCTTGGCCGCAAACAACAATCCCGTTTGAAGTGGTGCGAAACTACGACATACCGCCCTATGTTGACGAATCAACGCTATTTGTTGCGTCTAGCTACTCTGGTAATACTGAGGAAACACTTGAGGCATTGTCACATGCCGAGGAGAAGCACGCTCAAATCGTAGTGGTTGCGGCCGGTGGCAGACTGGCTGATATTGCTCGCGACAAAGGTTACCCACTGTTTGAAATTCCGGCCGGAATCCAGCCACGAATGGCGACATTTTATTTCGTCAGTGCTTTCGTTGCAATCGTTACGCCGCTTGGAATTACCCACGCTGACACCAGCGAGCTTGCAGGCATTGGCACGTGGCTCAAGCTCCAATTGGAGGCCTGGGGAGCTGATATTCCAACCGAGCAAAACCTGGCGAAACAGCTCGCTCTGAAGCTTATGGGAAAAACCGTTGTGATGTATGCTGGGCCAAAACTTTTTCCAGCTGCAAACAAATGGAAAATCTGCATGAACGAGAATGCCAAAAATACCGCGTGGGTTAATCAATACCCGGAGCTCAACCATAATGAATTTATTGGCTGGAGCTCGCATCCGATCGAAAAACCGTTTGCAGTCGTGGAAATCCGTTCCAATCTAGAACATCCACGGGTGCAAAAACGATTTGAGATCACGGAACGACTTTTGTCTGGGATGCGTCCCGCACCTCTGGTGGTTTCACCGCAAGGCGAGACGTTACTACAGCAACTCGCCTGGAGTTTTGCGCTTGGCGATTTCGTTAGCATCTATCTCGCTATCCTTAACGGCGTCAACCCTACCCCAGTCGATTTGGTTGAAAAACTCAAGGTAGAGCTAGGCTAGAAAGAGCCAACGCTCCCGTTCTTCACGAGCTGAAATTACTTGTTGGGCTGTTATAGTGGGGGATTATTCGTATTGCCGGAGGGCTTCAATCGGGTCTTTGCGGGAGGCTTTGACGGCAGGGTACAGGCCAAACACGACGCCAACGATAAGTGCAAGCCCCATGGCAATGCCAACAATTTGCCAAGTAAGTGCAGGCTGGAACGAAAATACTGCAGCGATAAAGAAGGCTACCACATACGCACCACATAACCCGATAAAGCCACCGACAACCGTCATGGTGAGCGCTTCGATCAGAAACTGCCATAATATCTGGCTATCACTCGCGCCTAACGCCTTTCGCACACCAATTTCCCGGGTGCGTTCAGTTACTGATACCAGCATAATATTCATGATGCCAATACCGCCAACTACCAGTGCAACCGCCGCCACTGTTGCCGTGATAAACACAATCATATCGTAGAATGAATTACTCGCGGTTGTGACGTCTTTGCCTTCGATAACGCTAAAATCGCGCTCCCCACTGTGATTCGTGAGGAGCACCCCATCGATAGCAGCTGCCGTTTGTGCTGTCCGGCCCTTGTCAGTCGCATTCATAATAATTTGGCCAATCTGCGCGACTCCTTGGTTAAAACTCTTGCCGTCTTCCAGGCTGATAAAAACACTTTTGTTGAGATCGACACCAATAGCATTTATCGGCGCACCTGCCGAGCGCAGCACCCCGATAACCGTATGCGGACGGCCTTTGATGATGACCTCCTGGCCACGGGCTTGGTCAGTCCCGATGAGATCAAGCGCAGTGCCATAGCCTAGCACGACCGTATCTCGGTTGGTGGCGTCACTCACAAATTGGCCCGAGGCCAAAGATAACTTCAGGAGCGTAGTGAAGTCCGGGCTCGTAGCCACGATAGGCGTACTTTTAGCCTGTTTGGAGTGATACTTGATCGTGCCATTGATAAACATGACAGGCGCAACAGCTGTCGTTTGCTTGAGCGTATCAATCGATGTGACATCCCGCTCCGTCAATGTCGACGCCGACACTGCGGCGAATGGGCTATATGAACTGAGTGCGGCTCGCTGATCACCGCCGCCTGGCTTAGCGATAATAATTCCACTGTCCAGCCCAGTAATTTGCTCGGCAAGTGTACGCTTAGCACCTTCGCCAAGTGCTAATACGAGGGTGATTGACAAAACCCCGATGATAATCCCCAGCGTCGTCAAACTAGTACGCACCCGCGTGCTGCGTAAACTCTCCATGGCCACACGAACGTGAGTCGGCAGAATCATGCGCTTCCTCGTTTTTGTTTGCCGAGCGGGCGTTTCGCTGTTGATTTTGACTCTGGCTTAACAAATTTCGTATCATGCGCAATTCGTCCATCGAGCATATGAATAATGCGTGTCGCATAGGTGGTTAAGTCCGGGTTGTGCGTGACCATAATGATGGTATTGCCGCGGCGATGAATATCGCTGAGCTCATTCATTATCAGCTCGCTCGCTTTACTATCCAGGTTACCAGTTGGCTCATCGGCCAGAATGATACTTGGCTTGTTGACGAGTGCCCGGGCAATTGCAACCCGCTGGAGTTGGCCGCCGCTCAACTGGGTGGGCATATAATATTCGCGCTCTGACAGGTCAAACGTCTTGAGCATTCGGCTCGCGCTTTTGTGTTGTTTATACCGCGCCATAGAGCTGTAGGTCAGAGGAAGCGCAACGTTATCGATAACCGACATACGGGGGAGGAGGTTAAAACTCTGAAATATAAACCCAATTTCGTGCGAACGAATATGGGCACGTCGTCGAGAAGATAAATTCTCGACATCAATTCCGTTAAGCCGATAATCGCCACCGTTTGCAGAATCAAGTAGGCCAAGAATATTAAGCAAGGTCGTTTTGCCACAGCCGCTCGGACCCATGATAGCGACAAATTCACCTCGTTCAATGGTGAGCGAGATAGAATTAAGGGCGCGGTGCAAGGTGTCATGGTGTCCGTATTGTTTGGACACGTTTTCCAGCTCAATCACTGGCCCGGATACTCGTTTTGTCTTGCCAGGCATCTGCCGCCCCTGTTTAGCGTTTCTGTTCGTTCCTTCTAGTGTACTATGTGATGACGTGAATTAAAACAGCTTTCGGGAGAAAAGCAATTTTTGCAACAGTTTGCATTGCGGCTATGGTACAATAGCCCCTGATCATACTGTGATTTCTACGCTGGAAGTCTAGAGATTTCAGTGAGAGCAGTGGTGCAGCGGACACTTTTGAAGTTGTTCCAGAATGAGTAAGCACCGTCCGCCACGACGAGGAGAGATGCAAGAGTGGTTGAATTGGCACGCCTGGAACGCGTGTATGGGAGCGATCCCATCCAGGGTTCGAATCCCTGTCTCTCCGCCACACAATAACCGGCCCTCTGGCCGGTTATTGTGTGGTAGATGAGCAGCAAACAACAACCCTGATCTGCCGTTATAGCGGCACTCAAGCCAAACAGATATATGATAGAGGGCCGACGCAGCGGGGTTGACCCAGCAACAAGTAACTATAAAAAGAGTTACCTCGGCGCCCTGAATCTCAAGCCCCCAAGCCATACTAAAAATGAAGTGCAACTGGAGATGTTGCGACCAGGTGGAAGAAAAATCCCCGTGAGAAACGGTATGGCGAGTGGGAGGGTTTGAGATTCTGGGCAGTTACTATTGCCAAAATGGTAATGGTGCACTATACTGTCGCCATCATACCTTGTAGAGCGAGAGACTGTGCAGGGTGAAAACATAAAAACAGAAGTACCAAAAAATGTATAAGAAAGCTTTGTCATTTGTTATCGTTATGGCCTTGGTCATATCGAGTTCATGGATGTTGCTGGCATCGCCTGCGCAACAGGCCGTCGCGGCACCAATCTCATGTGATGGACGGGCCTATATGGTGCGTGCGACACCGACAGGACTAGGATCAACCTACTCGGAACTCTACGAGTTCCGCCAGTCGGGCACATCTATCGACCTGAGTGTTATGCATAATGCACCAACCGGCCTCACCTATAATGGGTCAGCGGTCAACGATACCACGGCGTTCCCAAGTGGGTTTCTACTCAACGCGTTAGCATACAACCCGGTAGACGGCTATATGTATGCCGCCGTCAACCGAACGCCTGCCACACCGAATGAGCTAGTGCGTATACACGATGACGGCCACCTTGAAACGGTTGGCTCCGTTAACGTGACGGCCGGAAACCTGAAGGGCGCCGCGTTTAACTCATCAGGTGTCTATTATGCGCTAACTACCCCTGGCACATTGTATAGTGTTTCGGGACTTGATACCGCCACGACTGCATCTCCGGCCGGCCCCGCTACCACTCTTACTCTTTCGCCGACAGTCCCTATGGGTGACTTGGTCTATAACCAACGAACCAACGCCCTCTACGCAATTAGTAACGACACTATCCAGGTATCCACTATCAACACCTCGACTGGCGTTACGACACCGATCAGCGCCTCAGTGCCACTCGGCCCCGGCGTCACGATCGATGATACATTTACCAACGGCATTGGGAGCGCCTTCTTTACCTCGACAGGAGAACTGCGTGCCTATATCAACCAAGCAAGTGCCTCGACCGGTCAGCTAGTAAAAATAGACATGACCACCAACCGTGTAACACTCATCATGGAAGGGCCAGTCACAAATGACAGTGATGGTACAGCCTGTAACCGTCCGATTTACTCGATAGATACTGTCAAATCTGCTGGTACTGTTACGACACATTCTCCCACCTCGTTTACTGTTCCGTATACCGTGAAAGTTGCTAACCTTGGGACTATCGCCGACCCGAATGTGCAGCTTGTCGACAATCTCACACTTACGTTTGCTGCTGGTTCTCCGACGATTACCGTCAGTAACCTGACAACAGCAAGTGGGCCGTGCACTGTTAACTCTAGCTACAACGGCACTACCATTCTACCCATGCTCACCGGTACCGACACACTTAACCCTAACGCCTCCTGTACTTTGACATTCGACGTCGGCTTGCAATACGACCAAGCTTCTGATGTACTGACAGCCCCTCAGCGTAACACCGTCCTGGCTAGCTCCGTAGCGGGCAGTGTGGCAAACCCTGGCCATACTTATAACGGCAATGAGCCGACAGAGCCATTCAATCAGCTGGCAGTTGATATATCAAATGATTCTGCAGCGCTTCCATCTTCTGCAAATGGCGATCCGTCAACGCCAACGCCGGTGACGCTCACACCGCCCACCTATGTACTCGACATCGTCAAAATCGCACGCTCAGTCAAAACAATCACCTCGACAAAATACTCAGTCGAGTACGGCCTCACCATGGGTAACACAGGTTTAATTACCGTACCAAATGTACAAATGAATGACCATCTTCGCTCGACCTTCAAGAGCGGCGCGCCAAGCATCACGGTTGATAGTTTAGCGAGAGATGAAGGTACTTGTACTGTTAACAACGGTTTCAATGGAGACAGTGATACGAAATTGCTCAGTGGCACCGATAGCCTCGCCAGCGGAGAACACTGCACCATTACCGTAGCCATCTCTTTGCATTATGCCGCTGCTACCGATGTTCCGACCACCGCGCAAGACAACATTGCGTTCGCAAGTGGCACTGCAGCCGGTCCAAACCCTGGCTATACCTATACAAACGACACGCCAACACCTCCGGCTAACGCGCTTACGACTGACCAGTCGACTGATGGACTCGCAGTCCCTGCAACACCTCACGGTGATACCCCATCACCAACTCCAGTTACCTTCGGGCAACTCGCCAACACCGGTGCAAATGTATCGCTCATCCTGACTGTCACATTTGCCACAGTTGGCATGAGCGCACTCCTGTTCGGCGCTCGATACCGTTCGCTGTTGCGTCGCCGCTAACTCATACGCAGCACGAGCCCTACACATATAGCCAGCACTCGCTGTCTATATCTGATTGCAGACAAAGTGTAAGGCAGACAACAGTCCCAGCGACGTAAGGACGTTATAGTATACGTTATGAACTCAACTATGCTGGCACTCCGAGCGATCACTGCAGTTTTTTCCCGCAGAATGGTTCGTTTCATTGGTACTGTAGTCGCCGTGATACTCATACTGTTATGTGCGCTCATTACATACCTCAGCACAACCGTAAGCGGATGGTGGGCGATATTGTTCATCGTGTTAGTGCCGCTAGGGCTAGCCACGTTCCTTGTCGCGACAGTGGTATGGGGCGCAACGACACGGATAATGCCCAAAAAACTCACCGCGACTGAAACAAGACGAATCCACGACTTTACTGGCAAGCTTTTTGGACTCGTTGAGGCTGCCAAAATGCCGTACCCGGTCAAGGTAGGGCTTATCGCCAAAGACGTACTCCGGAGGCGAGAAAGCACGTTTTTGAGAAATGCCATCCAAGATTCTCGGAGTCTCAAAGGTGAGTTCGATAGTATTAAAACTATGTTTTAGCTGATATCACAGCTTAGTCTTACGAATACGTTCCTCTCCAGCCATATAAAAAAGATCAGCCAAGCTGATCTTTTTTATATGGTACACCCGATACGATTCGAACGTACGACCTCCAGTACCGAAGACCAGTGCTCTATCCAGCTGAGCTACGGGTGCTCGTCGGAAGGCATTTCACTCTGGCCTTTAAAAAATATTGTTAAAGACTTTCGTGTCGCGCTCCCTCCTTAAGGTGTCTCAAATTGCTTGAACCAATCAAGTGTTCAAACGACTTGAGACACTTGAAACCGCACGAAGCTACGTTGAGAACAGAGGTGATTATAGCAGATACCTCATGAAATGCCAACTCGCTAAAAACGAAGGCGTTTCGTCAACTCGTCAACAAGATCAGGTTTGATGGCTCGCATAGGAATATGTGCGCCGAACATATCGACGATCTGTTCACCATGCTCCTCGGGGAAGTAGACATCAATTGATGGCATGAACCGTTTTACCGGCAAAAGAACAATATAGTAGAACGGACCGTCCTGAGCAACGCCGAATGCACGGAATTCGTGAAAAGAATAGTGCTTTTGGCCGATACTAAGGCCGTCGTTACTCAGATGATACCGTAGGACGCGCGGTGGACGCATATTGAGAAATATCACCGACCCGATGATGACAACGATCAAAATCGTAAATGTCCAGGACCGAAGCAAAAAGATGGAAAGTAACGCCAGGATCAAGCCAGCCGCGATAAGGCCACCATACCACACCATATCTTTTTGATGATGAACTGCCTCGGACGCCTCCCACTCGATAGTTTGGCTGGGATGTGCAGCTTCAGATGAGACGCCCGCAGGTGTCTCATCGGGTACGGTCGGGCCGCCTGTGACATATGATCCGGACTGATTTGCCTGTTGTGGTCCCATACTTAGTAGGTAGTATACCACTAGCGGGATCATTTTGTTAGGCCACTCCCAATTATGAACGACATCTGTTACAATACCTGGGTTGAATTATTGGTCCGCACCAGTAAGCAATAGATACGGAGAGGTGACCGAGTGGTTGATGGTACCGGTCTTGAAAACCGGCGTGGGGAGACTCACCGCGAGTTCGAATCTCGCCCTCTCCGCCTTATAAAACGCTACCCCACTTTTTTTTGGGGCTCAGCATGGTCGGGTTTTTTATGTTAGTCCGGCCATCCGCACGTTGAAAAACGACCCCTAGGGGGTCGTTTTTCATCTTGGCGGAGGAGGAGAGATTCGAACTCTCGCGAGAGCTTGCGCCCCCCTACAGCTTTAGCAAAGCCGCCCCTTCAGCCACTTGGGTACTCCTCCATAGTTCCGCACGTCCCTCAGTATGACTGTGACGTTCGCTGATGCTGGCTATTATATCAGCTCACTACTTGAGTCAAGAGACGAGCTCTTGAATGACATCAGCCACTTGGGTTCCTCTCTGTGGTCGAACCAACTTAGATTGTATCAGAGGTCGCCATGAGAGTCGAGAGGCTGCCGTGCAATAATCGCTATGAATATCCCGGGGGCGTCAGCCTCTTGCAACGCCGCAATGCCCGCACGAAGCGTACTCCCGGTTGTGCAGATGTCATCAATGAGGATTACTGGCGACTGCATAACACCTTCCACGCGGAAAGCACCGTTTTGAGCCTTTAAACGTTCCTTTCGAGGCAACTGGCGCTGTGATACATTCGTTTGTCGTACAAGAGGGGGACCCATCGACATCTGACGCCGCGCAGCAAACGATTCGGCGATCAGCTTCATGTGATCATATCCTCGTTGACGCCGATGAAAGGGAATATCCGGGATATAAGTCACACATGTGCCCGCAGGCAACTGGGGCACCAGCTCAGCAAGTATCCTGCTAATGACCGGTACCGCTGCCTTTACACGATCAAACTTATAACGATCGAGCAGCCCACGAAGGGCACCTCTGCGTTCGCCAACTACCCACGCACCATGCACGCCCCACTTGGTTGTACAGCCTCGGCATATATTTGTCTGGCCAGACGGCTTGAGGCAACTCACGCATAATGCAAATGGCTCTTCAACGATGTCAGAAATACAATTTTCACACAAAATGCCAAAATCCTGTCCGCAAGAGCAACAGGTATGGGGTGCAATGGTGCTGAGAAGGCGGTCAATCATTGTAGTTTTTACGTTTGCTACTGCTATTATTGCAGGTTTTTGACATTTTTAGATATAATTAGTCAGACAGTACAGTTTTTTACGTATCGAAGTGGAGGAAGTATGGTGCGAGGACAAAAACAGAATGACGATTTGCTGATGGAGGATGAACTCGCAGCAGCATTTTTGACCGATGAGGACACAGGAAGCGTACACGATCACCCAGTCGACGACCAACAGGCCGACGCAAGTAACGGCACCTGGGATGAAAATGAGCAAGAAGACCTGCCAGGACAGCTCGCCGTGGATGTCTACGAAACAACGGATCGCTTGATTATCAAGGCCCGCACACCAGGCGTCAACAAATCCGATCTAGACGTGAGTATTTCTGACGGTATATTGACGATTAGTGGCACACTCAGCAGCGGTGATGACTCGGCAGCAATTCACTGGCACGTTCAGGAATGCTACTGGGGTGAATTCAGTCGTACGCTCGCCTTGCCAGTTCAGGTGAAGGAAGATGAAGTTGAAGCCGTGCTCAAAGACGGCGTGCTAATGATCAGCTTTACCAAAATCAAGCAAGAGCAGGCCCGCAAAATCGAAATCATGTAGCACGCAAGAGCGAAGCTCGATCTCCCGTATACACTCCGTATCAGTACGGAGTGTATATTATGCCTACATCTTACGCGGGGCACCGGAGGGACATATTAACCCCCCGTGCAGTTTGACGGGGGGTTAATAATGCGCGAATCGCCAGTGTCTAGCTCGAGGCGCTGTTGAGGTTAGTTGTAACAAAGTTAACGGCTGCATACGCCAGAAAGGCCACAACAATACCAACGATGGCATACAAGATAGTATTTTTCGCAGAGGTGACTGCACTTTGGTCGCCGCCTGACACCACATAGCGCAAGCCACCGATGATAAGCATGATCACCGATACGGCACCGATCAAGTACAGTAGGATGTTGGTAACTGTACGGAAGATGCCATCGCTACCGAAGAGATCAGTAGCCTGTCCGTTACCCTGGGCACAGTCCGCACCAGATTGCAGACTTAATGAGTCATCACACGCGGCATAGGCCGGCGGTCCAGAAACGGTACTGACCCCGAGAGCAAGCAACGGGACAAACAGCAGCCCGGCTAAGATGGTTTTGATAGTTTTCTTCATGTAGAATTCTCCTTATTGATTTCGCGTTATGCTTACGTTTAGTTATACCAGATCGGGACTGTGTTGAAAAGTCTGTTACGAAGTCTTGAGATTGAACACCACAAAGTTGACAATCGCATAGGCTAGCAAAGCCACAACGAGCCCGATCACAGCATACAAAATTGTGTCTTTCGCGCTCTTCGTCTGACTGGCTTCACCGCCCGATAAGACATAGCGCAGGCCACCAATGACGATCATCAGTACCGCAATTGCACCAAGGATGTACAGAATGACATTGATAATACCCCGAATCCAACCGCCAAGGTCATTGTCACCACTTGTAGAACATTTCTCGCTGCCATTGTTGATTCCTTTACATATCTGCTCTTTGGCCGTTTGAGCATGAGCGCTTTCACTAACGACCGACACCGCAAGCGGCGCGGTCGCCAGGCCCAAGACAAGCGCCAACGCGAGAACGGCTGATTTACATTTTTGCATCATAACGTACTACTCCTTTTATATTATGAAACTAGCTGTACTACCACAAAGTTTAATATCGCATAGGATAGAATGGCAATAACAACGCCAACCACCGCATACAAAATTGTGTCCTTGGCGCTCTTTGTCTGGCTGGCATCACCCCCAGATATTGTGTAGCGTAGACCGCCGATAACAATCATAAGGACAGAAATCGCTCCTATGACGTAGATAATCGTATTGATAAGGTTCGTCCAGAAACTATCTGCACCAAACAGTGGCTTGCTGCTACTGACAGACTGACAAATTGGTGCTGTTGGATCAACCTTGCACGACTCTGCCAGCGGGTCGGCTGCATACGCAAGATTAGCCGATATGCCTGTTATCGCAAGTGCCATCATAGCGGCAGTGATAATTTTTGCGAACCGTTGTATCATTAGAAACCTCCTCCAAGTTGCCAGATAACAAATTTTATGAGTGAAAACACCAGTGATGACCCAACTATGGCAACAATAGCGTACAGAATCGTCTCACGGGCTTCTTTCTGGACATTTGGCTCGCTGCCGTGGGTTACGTAGAGCAGGGCGCCTCGCACGACATAAAACAGCGCGATTGAGGCCAGGGCGATGTAGACCAGGTTGACGATATTGTTAAACGTATCGTTGTTCGCTGTAACTTTTGGCAGCTTAATATCATCAGCACCTAGTTTTATTTGGGCGGCTATTTCCATAATGCTCATGGGACGAATGCTCCTGCAATAAAGTTCATGATGGCAATCGAAAGCATAGCGATCACCAGCCCAATAACCGCGTCTCGAATACCGCTGATAGCCGTGCTGTATTGGCTGGAATTACCGCGCGACATCGCGATTTTAAATAGCATATAAAATATCATGCCGGCCGCAACATAGGCAGCTGCTTTAATGATCCAGTCAACCACCGGAAATATGATCAGGAAAGCGTCGCTCAACGATTTAAACTGTACTGTTTGGCCACTGTCGCCATATTTTTTTTGCAAGCAGGCATACCATGGTTGAAATCCAAAGAAATTTCCGAACGTGCTACCGCAAACAGCAACCTGTGTGACAGGGGAGGCGGCACTAAGAGACTGGGTCGTGCTTAGCGACAACAGCAACATGACCAACGCCATCGCAGCCAATTTCAGACGTATCACGAAAAGACTCCGCCAGGGATTAAGAAATTAGTAATCGCAAACAGCAAGAGATAGAGCACCAGACCAATCACGGCATTGACGATGATGGTAATGCCTTTTTGCGCCTTGCTTGGATTGCCTTCGGAGGTAGCATAGGTGATACCACCAATCGCAATTCCTGCAACGACAGCAATGCCAACCCCCACACTCAGAAATAGCAGTATTTCTGAGATAAGACACTTCATGCCAGTGCTCGCTGTATCGCATCCTCCGAATTTAAAAGCAGTTTTAGCGCAGTTTCCTTGCTCCGTAGGGTCGGTACAGTCTACTCCGGTATATTCCTGCGTCGGTGGCCCTGGATCAGCCGTAGCAAGACCGCCATGCCCTGCGTCCTGGCATGCCTTTTCTTTTTCCTCGCGGGTTAGCCCGGCTTCAACTAATATCTGTTTGCCGTCCTCGCAGGTTATAAGCTCCTGATCGGCGGCCTGTGCGGTCGGCGCAAATGCTACCGCAGCGTTGAGTGCGATGAACAAAGTGCTAACGGCAGTAAGGATGAATTGTTTGTGTTTCGTCATATTAATCCTATGTCTCTATTTAGCCATAGCAGGGCACAGATGTAAAGTGCTAAGATCATTATGCTTGATTTTTTCTCTGATTTGATGTATAGTAGACACATTATTATCTATTTTGGGAGAAATAGAACATATGTCAATCATCGATCACGGACAAGGAACATCAGAACAGCCAGATAACATAAGAGCCGAATCGGCCGATGAGGCCCTCAGACGATGGGCTCAAGAACATCCTGATCTCGCGGCACAAGCCCTACGAAACGCACGAACACCCACCGAACCTCAGTCTACTGTAGAGAGTCATAGTACACGAAATAAACTCCTCGCGAGTGGCTTAGCAGTTCTTACTGCAGGAGTAGGTTACTTTGCATTCGGTCGAGGCGACGATTCTAGTGACGTTCCACGAAACGTCCTTTCCAGCACTAGCGCTCCAGTCGTACCTGGCAATCCTACGGGTGGCGAAAATGGCTCGACAAAAGACCCTGAGACAAAGCAGGATGTTGACTTAATTGTTTTTCCGGGATTCCTGCCTGACGGAAGCGCCGATCCAGCTGGCGGCACGGATCGGATGCAGGGCATCGAATCAGTATCCGAAAATCTTGAATTTGTTCACCCCCCGATTGGAGACCAAGATCCTGTACTCGTCAAGCTCGTGCTTGGAGGCGGTATGGTACGCCGACTCGGATACTACAACTCGGCAGTTGCTCAAGATCCAACACCCCTCAATGGCAATAGTGTCGATGCTGACGGTATTGTTACCCGTAATGATGCGCTAAAGAATAGCGCCAAGGATACGCTGTTTACTAAGAGTGGTGCAAAGAGCCCCTTTGGCAAAGCTTACTTCCGGCTGCTCGATAACAACGCCTCAGCGCGTGAAAATAAGACTCTCGAAAAAATCATGTCATACGATGATTTTGGACAGCCTGTCACATTCGGAGATGCCACTTTGTCTCGAGAAGGAAATGCCGGACAAACGGTTCAACAGTACACGATTGAGACGGGGTTAGCCGATGGAAAGCGTTATTACCTCATAATGGACGGTAGATATGATGACAACGGTGATTTCATTTGGAAAATAACCGGTTCAAAAGAAAAGTAACAATTCATTCATTTATACTGTCCCTAGTTTGATATTTATCTACAAATGCTTATACTTTATCTTATAGAGATGAAGATTAGGCGTTTATTTATACTCATTGCACTACTGGTGGGAACCCTCGTCCAGTCTTTCGCTATTTCTACCCCCGTCAATGCTGCTGCCCATCTCCTCGGCAGCTATTTATGCGCCGATGGAACAACTTTCGTGGCTGAAGAATGTCCCCCGCGATCCTATGATGCAGCCGGGGCGTCGTCTGCTGGCGTTATTCTGATACCAAAAGGTTCAACGTGCTATGACATCAATGGTATAAACACCATGCCTTGCGATTACGACATGCGCAATGATGTAGGAAAGTTTGGTGAGTTAGTCTTCTCTAAGTACGAAAACGACTATAAAGCGAAGCACGGCCGTCTCCCTACACCCTCTGAGCTAGTTTCGTTCATTAACGAAATAGCATTTGCCCAGCTTGACAACAACAACCCTACTGATGACTGGGAAAATAAAGATTGTTCTAAATTGTCTGGAGTAGATAACATCCAGTGCGTTGCCATCCAGAAATGTATTAAAGATGGTGTCGGGAATCAGACCCAATGCGTCAGTGCGTGGGAAAATTGCATCGGAACCGCTGACGACCCTGCTCACCCTACTGAGGCCGAGGCAAAAGCTTGTGCAGAAAAGGTTTCGACAACCGGGGGCGGAGATGAGGAGCCTGAAACCTGTGTCATCGATGGTGTCGGCTGGATAATATGCCCGATTGTGACATTTATGTCCAATGTAACAGACGGTGCATATACGATGGCGAAAAAACTCCTTGTGTTCCAGGTGACAGAACCATGGTCAACCGACCCGGCAAAAAACCCAATCTATGCTCTGTGGTCAACGATCCGAAATGTTGCAAATCTACTCTTCGTGATAGCATTTTTCATAGTTATATTCTCACAGGCGACTAATTTTGGCATTAGCGCATATGGCATACGTAAAATGCTGCCACGCATTATTGTTGCCGCTATATTAGTTAACTTATCGTATTACGCATGTATATTTGCAATTGATATATCAAATATTATAGGTGGGTCATTAGATGGTATGATAAAGTCATTGCCAGCGGGGGCAGCACCGGCAAATACAGAAGGAAATACCTGGGCATCTCTTTCATCGAATGTCTTGATAGGAAGCGCCTCTATCGGTCTGACAGCGGTCCTTGCGATATTTGCGACAGGTACCGTCTTTGCATTCCTAGCCTTCTCGATACTCGCGATTATGACCGCTGTTGCGATATTTTTAGCTCGGCACGTATTGTTGATTATGCTTATCATATTATCGCCACTCGCATTTGCTGCGTATATATTGCCGAATACAGAGAACCTATTTGATAAATGGCGCAAAGCTTTTATTGCAATGCTCGTAATGTATCCACTTGTCGCGGTATTGTTTGCTGGCTCCCAAGTTGCCTCTCAGGTTATGCGTATGACAGCCGACCAGACAGGTGGTGATCTTGCATGGCTTTATAAACTATTCTCACTTGCCGTATTAGCCATACCACTCTTTGGTGTACCGTGGATCGTCAAATTCAGCGGTGGATTTATCGGACGCATCGCCGGCATGGTAAATGACCGTAGCAAAGGGTTTGTTGACCGGGCTCGCAATCGAGGAAATGAAGCCGCATACAACAATCGCGCTCGATCGACCGATTTAGGAAAGCGCTGGAAGAAAGCTGGGTATGGAGAGAACGGCGAGGCCTTAGACGGAGCTGGAAATAAACTCCGCCGATTCCGTGGTAAAACGATGGGTAGAGGGGCGTTATGGGCTGGTAATCATAAAACTGTCAAGGAGTGGGGGAAAGCTAATCGAAAACGGGAGGCGGATCGTATACAAAGCCATGCTCTCAATGAATCGCTGAATGAACAAGAGGAAAAAGAAGATGGAACTATGGGGTACACAAAACGTGCTGAAAAACTGGCTCAATCAGCAACGGGCGGCGTTAGAGGGACATCAATAGGAAGCCTGGGGGGTGAGGAGGCTATTAGGCGTGTTCAGAACGTCGCACTCCAAGAACACATAAAGCACCTGGCAGAAGAACGTGGACAGGCATCTCTCTCCATGGAGGCAAACGGTATGTACGGTAAGGGCACATACTTTGAGTATGGCGATGATGGCAGAATTGTTGCCAGTCACACAAACACCGGCCTTGCCTTAGCGGCAATTGCCCAGGGGAAAAAAGTTGGTGTCATTGCTGCTGGTGTCCAGGCCTTCGATGAAAATGGCAAAGTCAATATGAGTAAGATTAAGGCTTTTGATGGCAGCGATAAAGGAACCGCTAATGCCGCTAAAGAACGCATTGCCAAAACAGGTGACGGTGCTGCTTTCGGCTACGTCATGCACGGAGGCGCGGATTCTTCTGCAGTAGAGGTTACCGCCGATGGAAAGCGTGGCAAAACAATCACTCACACTCTTCAAGCGCTTCAAGATAAAGACTACGACGACTTCATGCAATTCGCAGGTGACAACGCAGGTGCGACAATCGGCAAGATTCCACATCTCTATAAGTCTGACGATGCCTTTACGGGTGTCAACGCTGAACAAATTGCTGACTGGCATGGTACTGAGTTGCGATCAGCAGCATCGCGAATTGTCCAGCTTCGAGAAAAGGCCGAACAAGCTCGTCTGGCAGGAGATGCGGTTATGGCCAAGCGATACGAAGATAAAGCAACATCGCATGAAGGTGCAATGATACGTGCCTGGAACGACTTCCAAAATGACCCGCAACTTGCTGGTAAACGAAGTGTGAAAAAAGAAACCGACTTTCAGTCTGCCCTCGATATCATCCGTGGTCAAGACAGCTCTGGCAAGGTTGTTACCCGTAAAGCTTTACGTGAATATGGTGACAGCGTTGATGCAAGCGGCCAGTTAGCTGGCAGTCGTGCAGGAGGTACCCGTGACCAGCTGGCGTTAGAAGTTGAGTTTGCATCACAAAAACCCAAAAGCGGTACCGCCGAAATTCATCCCAACGAGAAACTCAGTGAAGCTGGCATAATAATTCCTCGCGGCACAACAAGCGCTACCCAGCCTAGGACAGCCCCAACTACCACTCAGGCACCCGCAGGACCAACACCAAAGACTTCATCCCAGAGCAGTCGTACACAACCTGCTACATCATCAAGCGGCACCGTGGGTGAAGCGGCCAGCGTAGCTGCACAACGGCAAGCCGGCGGTAACTTCGGAGGGTTTAATTACGAGCCGCCAGCTCCTGCACGGCCAAATTCATCAATGGCTGGTCAAATAGGTTATGACTACCTAGGGAGGGCCACTCCTCTTAAATCTGACGGCACACCTATGACAAATGATGAAGCAGACACGTATCATAGCCGATTCGGTGGTGGAGCGTAACACTAGATGGCCGCCTATAAAGTTCCCCAGGATGTTGAAGCCGATGACAAGTTGCTCGGGCCGTTCAGCTTCCGCCAGTTTATTTATTTGATCATCGTTGCAATTTCTCTTGGGCTTGCCTGGGCATTATCACGAGTGTTCATCGGGCTGGTAATTATACCTCTACCGTTCGTCATGTTTTTTGGGGCATTGGCATGGCCGCTTCGCAAAGACCAGCCGATGGAGATATACCTTGCAGCAATGCTGAAATTTTTCTTTAAGCCGCGTATGCGCCCATGGAAGCCTGAGGGCCAAGTAAATCTTGTTACCATTGTTGCCCCAAAAGCCGAGGAGAGCACTCCGGTTTCACCACTGACCCGTACTGAAGCACAGGAACGACTATCATATCTTGCCGATGTTATAGATACGCAAGGCTGGGCGGCTCGCGGCGTAACTGATACTGCCATGCTCTCGCTTGATGACACTGTCACTGCTGAAGCCAGCACGATAAACGACGTCCTCGATGAATCCGTCGGCATCGGACAGCAATTCAATAGTCTCATCGAAGAGCAGGACGCCTTGCGTTATAAGGCTGCCCAACAGCAATTCCAACAAGCGTTGCGCCAGCCTGGCGGCTCTCCGGTACCAGCAGTATCATCTAGCGCCACCTATTCGCTGCCCCCACAGACCTCCTCGCAGCCAAGCATCCCGATAGATGACCACAAGGCCGCCACACCGAGTACATCGCCAACAACCCCATTGGCTCAACTACAAAATACTAGTGATTTGCCGTCATCTCCTGATATAATGAGACTTGCAAATAATAATGATTTATCGATTAGCGCGATTGCACGTGAGGCTCATCGCCTTACTGATGACAGCGAAGAAGTTGTCGTGTCGCTCCGATAAGCTCCGATAAAATAACCTCGAGGGTGTGGTAACAAATATGCAGCCTGGGCAGCAAAATCCTCAAACGCAGCAGCCGCTAGCGGGTCCTCCCGGTAGTACTGCTGGCGTAACTGCAGGTGCAGCGCAACCTCCCAAAAACCCCAATAGTTCACAAAATACCCTGCTGATATCCGAGGTAAGAGAGGGTATGGCCGTAATGAACGACGGTAGTTTTCGTGCGGTGGTGGCTTGCCAATCCATAAACTTTGACCTCATGAGCGACCGCGAACGAGAAGGGGTAGAGTTCAGCTACCAGAGTTTCTTGAATTCACTGTATTTTCCAATCCAAATATATATTCGCTCCCAGCAGGTCGATATTGGCCCATACCTTGAGCGCCTCTCTAAGATGCGCCGCGACCAAGATAACATGCTACTCGGGGTACTCATGGATGATTATATTGATTTTATTGATCAGCTTTCCCAAGATGCCAATATCATGGACAAAAGCTTTTATATTGTTGTGCCGTACTATCCTGCAGGGGATATGACCAGCGCAGTCAACACAAGCAAAAACTTGTTTTCTAGTTTGCTGTCACCAGAAAAGCATGTTCATATCCGTATCGACAAAGCTGCCTACGACAAAGCAAAAAGCGAAATCCAAAACCGCGTTAATGCCGTCCTTAACGGACTATTCCAAATGGGCGTTCGTAGCACCCAACTCAGGACTAAAGAAGTTGCCGCGCTGTTTTATAACGTGTATAACCCTGATACAGCCGTTCGTCAGCCCCTTGTTGATTTTGAAGCCGTCACCGGCACGTACGTCCAAAAAGGCCAGGGCGCGGCCCCTCAGCCGCACCTCGACAGGAGTGTGTCGTAATGGGGCTATTTGGCGGCAAGAAAAAGAACGATGCGATCGAAATCGCCGAGGCCCAACGCGCTCGCGAGCAGCAGGAGATTGAACAAGAGTTCCTAAAAGGCATCACCACGCTCCGAGATACAATTGCCCCGAGTAGTATCGAGATCCAGTCAAGCTATTTCAAACTTGGAACCCAATATGGACGAACGCTATATATCTATGGCTATCCCCGACAAATCTATACTGGCTGGCTGAGCTCAATCATTAATATTGATGAAGTGATCGACATCAGCATGTTCATCTATCCTGTTGAGAGCCAGGTTGTACTTAATAATCTACGCAAAAAAGTGACTCATCTCGAAGCTGCTATGATGGATAACAGCGACAAGGGTAGGGTGCGTGACCCTGGGCTACAAGCCGCTATCCAGGATGCGGAGGAACTGCGTGATCAGCTGCAAGTGGGCGCTGAACGGTTTTTCCGCTACGGGCTGTACATTACGGTCTATGGTGATAGCTTGGACGAACTAAATTTTGTACAACATAAAATCGAAACTATTCTCGGCCAACAACTCGTGATGAGCAAGGTGGCATCCAGCCAGCAAGAACAAGGCCTGAACAGTACCGTCCCGCAAATGAGCGACCAGCTGCAGATCCGCCGCAACATGAATACAGGCGCAATCTCAACCAGCTTTCCGTTTACCAGCGCTGACCTCACACAGGAAAACGGCGTGTTATATGGCATCAACATGCACAATAACGGCCTGGTAATATTTGACCGATTCTCTCTTGAAAATGCCAACATGGTGGTGTTTGCTAAGTCGGGTGCTGGTAAGAGCTTCACCGTCAAACTTGAGGCGCTGCGAACGATGATGATGGGCAGTGATGTTATTATTATCGACCCAGAAAACGAGTATCAACGTCTCGCCGAGGCCGTCGGCGGAAGCTATATCCGGCTCAGCCTCAACAGCGATACACGCATAAACCCGTTTGATTTGCCTCGCGTCATCGACAGCGACGAGGCCGACGATTCTCTACGTGCCAATCTTGTGACATTACATGGTCTGCTCAGACTGATGCTCGGCGGCTCACAGGTTGCCCAAAATGGCCTCATGATGGCGGCGCTCGCACCAAGTGAAGAAGCTGACCTCGACCAGGCACTGATCGACACCTATGCGCGCGTCGGTATTACCGGTGACCCGCTTACGCACAACTCCCAACCGCCCACTATTTCTGACCTTTACGAAACATTGCTGCACATGGGTGGAAGCGGCCCACAGTTGGCGCAACGGCTCAGGAAATTCACCAGTGGAACCTTCGCCGGGATTTTCTCCCAGCAAAGTAACATCGACATCAATAACAACATGGTAGTATTTAACATCCGTGATCTCGAGGAAGAGCTTCGTCCCGTAGCCATGTATATTGTGTTGAGTCATATATGGAACAAAACCCGCACCGAACAACGCAAACGTATGCTCATCGTTGACGAAGCATGGCAGCTTATGAAATATGATGACTCAGCTAACTTCTTGTTCAGTCTTGCAAAACGTGCTCGAAAATACTACCTGGGTCTCACTACGGTCACGCAAGATGTCGAGGATTTCATGAGTAGCAAAATGGGGCGGGCAATCGTTGCGAACAGTTCGATGCAACTGCTACTCAAACAGTCATCAAGCGCTGTTGATGTACTGAGCGACGTATTCAAACTTACCGAAGAAGAGAAAAAACGCCTCGCCAACTTCCCAGTAGGGCAGGGCCTATTCTTTGCTGGGCAGAACCATGTACATATGCAGATTATCGCCAGCCCGACTGAGCAGACGCTCATCACGACCAACCCGCAAAACGTTCAAATGTTTGAACAGGCCCAATCTGCACCGCAACAGCAGCCTCAACCGCCACAGCCATCCCAAGAACCACAATATCCTAGCCAGGGTCAACCGCCCGATGTATACTAGGGAAAACATGTAGGGTACCATATGAGCACTGATACGCGCGACAAATTAAACGCCAGTGAGACTGATTACCACGAGAAGTTTGATCGTGATGCTATCAACCGCCAGTTTAAGGACTTAACCAGTACCCCCGACATGAAGGCGCTTGACGACCAAGGCAATGCAATCGCCCGCGACTATAACCCGGAGACTGCTGATCAATCTCGCAAGGCACTGACGGGACAAGAAAATAATGCTGACGACCAGCATAAAACTGCCATCGGCGATACCAGGACAGGGCAGGCTGCGGTGGCAGCCGCTACCGCAGCGGGAAGCCCAATTGCAGGGGGTGTTGCTCGTGCACTTAGCAAAATCCGAGTCAACAAAACTGGCGGTGGTGCAATTGCTGGTATAGTTATCGTCATAGCCATGCTGGTTGGAGCAAGCTTCCTAACTGCCTCACTCGGTCCAATCGCATTTTTTACAAATATACTTGATGACCTTAACGATCAACTGCCTGCTCTCGATAAGCGTATGAGCCATATGATGCGGGCAAAATTCACGAAATCAGAGCGCGCCGAATTACTTAAAGGCTGCACAAAAATGTCCATACGCTGTAAAATGAAGTCGCTATCATCTCGAGATATCAAGCGACTTAACCGCGCCGGCATTACCGTAGAAGGAGATACGTTACTCAAAAGAACTTTTCCTGATAAATTTCTCATACAGGAGAACGGACAAACAAAGTCGTACAACCCCTCTGAGCTTGCTGACTTAATGACGAGTAAGGAACCGTCAATAGCAAAAGCGCGACTTCGAATAGCCTACAATATGCGGTCAATTGGCTTTCTTGACCGGGGGTTTTCTTCTGTGTTGCGAAAATTTGGCCTCTCAAAAGCTGCTGCCAAGCTGACTGGCAATGTTGATGAAGATCTCGCAAAGCTCGCAAAAGGAGAGAGCTCTTTCTCTACCGACAACACTATTACAACTGGTGAAACCGAAGATGGTAAGCCAACTGTTAATGGCGAACCAACAACCCCGAAGGGGAGCGCTCTGGCAGAGTTAATCGGAACTGGCGCCGCAAACGGATTTAAAGATGGGCTTAAACAGTTTGGAAAGGTCTTCAATATAACAGGATACTTTGACATGCTGTGCACCGTCAGGAATATGATTGGCTATTCGGCTACGGCAGCAAAATACGCAAAGGGTATCAAGCTAGCAGCGTATGTTATGCCTATCGCAGCAATTGTCTATAAGATCAAGGCGGGGCAGGGTAAGCCTGAAGATGCCGAGGTAATCGGAAAGCTCTTCAACTCTACGGATGCTCGAGCAACTATCCTCGATGCCAATGAATCATTTAAAACGTATAACGAAAGTACTAAGGATATTACCGAAAAAACCATGGACAACCCTTATAAGGGGAGATCGGTAATGGATGGGTCACTTTACAAAATGTCATCGATTAGCGCTCCGCCCCGAACCACAGAGGCGACTCAGAAATACTCACTTGGCATAAGTCTAGCCTCGCTCGTAGGTATGCTAACCTTCGGGACTATACTGTTCAAAGCGATGGGCGTTAGCAGCACTTCCTGCAAACTAATCCAGAACTGGGCTGCTCGCGGTCTTGCATTCATAGTTGGGATTCTTTCATGGTTTATCGGCGTAGGCGAGGTAATAACAGCTCACAACCTTTTGATGGCAGCCGCTGTTATGGCAAGCATGGTAGTCATTGGGGGCTCTCTTGCTGTTCTTACCAACCAAAACCCCGTACCCGATGATATCGAACAAAAACCGGAAGAAGTCCATGCAGCGTTATGGTCCGGCCAAGCATTCTTATCAGGAGAGACGGCAAAAGCGAGAGGGCTTATACCCGGCACCGATGAGGAAATTCTGGCATATTCTCGCGAGCTCAAACAGACAACGCTTGCATACCGTGAGCTTGAAACCAACAATACCAGTTGGAATGATTTATCCTCACCTGACTCGAAGCTTTCCCGGATTGCTTCTGCTCTACAAAGTGTTACTCAGCCATCGTCTCAAACCGGCTCGGGATACCTTGCGTCAATGCTCTCAACTGCAACAACAGCCCTCGCTTCACCCTTACGTACGACTGCATCCGCGTCAACGATTGATCCTAGCCGACTAAAAAAGTGTAGCGTCGAAGAGACCCAGGAGATAGACATGCAAGCACACGCCGCACTGGATGGTGGCCCGATCGCGCTCGACGTACAATGCAACGTTCGCTACTTTATGCCTCAGGAAGATCTCGCTCTCGATACCGAGGAGGTTGCTAAATACATGGAAGACAATAACTATGTTGAGAGAGATCCAGAAACAGGAGAGTCTATAACTGGCCTACCCGTGGGCTATACCCTCCCGCCCGAAGACCAGCAAAAAAACTGGGCGATAGGGTTTCTTGAGGGCACCGTAAAGGGACTCGTGAACCAATTTTACAGTACGCGCAACTTTGGCGAGGGTGCCGGCGCCGAGTATGGCAAATACCTCGATTTTTGCGCTTATCGATCCATGCCTTGGGGGGAGACATTTGAAGAAAGTAGTGGCATTGGCGCAGCAGAAGCAGACTGGGTAAATGGCAAGAACTGCATGAAGAAGGATTACAAGACGCGCGCCTTCCGTATCTACACCCTCGATAAAACTCTCGTTGATATTACAGAGCCTGGAGAAAGCACGGCAGGCGATAACGGTGGCACTGATACAGCCGGACCAGGCATGCCGCCAGACGCAGAGCCATCAGGCGCAGGCTGGAAACTCAAAGATGGTGTAGATTACTCGCACTACAAGTGTGAAATGGGAACTGACACAGGTACATACACGCATCCCACGAAACATATTACATTCCGTATTTGCATGATTGATGGCAAAAAAGTGGCTTCGGTAATATCTGGCAGGGTCAAGGGTATAAAAGATCTTGCCCAGTCACTCAAAGGACTCAACCTAACTGTTAACAGCGGACTCAGGACATACGAGGAACAAGAAGCACTTTATAACGCAAACTGTCACAGTGGAGTCTGTAGCCCACCAACAGCGGTACCGGGCACGTCCAACCACGAGGGTGGCACGGCCATTGACTGGGGTACTGACGGAGCAAGCTGGTGCTTCCCAAGAGGCTCCACCTGTGTTGGTAATCCTGGCTATGATTTCATGGTTGAACACGGCAAAGAGCAAGGATTTATAAAACTGCCAAGCGAGGCTTGGCACTGGTCAATGGACGGAGGATGAGATAAATGAAACGAATTAACCGTATACTCGCCGCTATGCTTGCAGCTGTTGTCGTATCGATGCAGCCATTCTACGTATTTGCTGATGATATCGATTTCTTTGCCGATAACGATATTCTGCTGTATGACCCGAATGGTTGTGTCGTTGAGAACCAATATGGCGACATCGCGCTAGAGGGCACTGACAATGCTGAAAAAATATTCCGCTTCCTGACTGGAACGAACTTTACCGGCATGGGTGGAAAACCATTCAATGCTCTGCAAGCAGCTGGCGCACTCGGTAACTTCCACCAGGAGTCCGGCATGGATCCATCAGCAATCGATTCAAACGGTGAAGGACACGGGCTTGCGCAGTGGTCATACGCACGTAAAACGCAGTTGTTTGCGCTTGCAGCCAAAGAAGGCAAGCCTTGGGACGACCTGGGACTTCAAATCCTCATGATGCAAAATGAGATTAACTCGCCATATGGGAAGATGCTGCTCGACAAAGGATTTGGCAGTGTTAGTAAACCCGAAGAAGCCTCATTTATATTCCAGGTTGTATATGAGGGTGCAGGCGTACCTATGCAAGAAGTCCGCGACAAAGCCGCCGCTGCGTATTACGAGATGTTCAAAGACCTCGCGCCAAGCACATCGGTTACACCATGCAAGACCGGGTCAAGCTCCGACCAGTACACCCTCGACGGCAATTTCATCGTCTACAGCCAGGTTGATCCTCGCTGGGCAAATCACGCGTATAGTTCAAGTACTTTGGGCAAATCCGGCTGCGGCCCAACATCCCTTGCGATGATTATAACCGCCATGACAGGCACTCAGGTACTGCCTCCTGAGGTTGGCGACTACGCAGCCTCACTCGGCATGTACATACCTGGTGCTGGATCGAGCTGGATGATTACAGAAAAGGTTGTTCCAAAATGGGGGCTAAAAGCAACAAAACTACCCGCTGATGTGGTCACACTGAACAACTTCATGAAAGCCGGTGGTATGCTTGAGATGGCCGGAACCGGGGCTGAGCCATTCTCACCAGGGGGACACTTCATCATGATCCGCGGCGTCCTCGACAATGGCAAATGGAAGATTGGCGACTCAAGTGGGATACCTGGTTTTGAAAACAGCAAAAAGGAATGGGACCCGAACCTGGTGCTCAGCATCGCAGCAGAGGGAAGTATCTATGGAGTATCAAAATGACAGATGAAGCTGCCAAAAACAAACGCACCGCAGTCATCGCACTGATTATTTTTCTGCTACTATCGCTCGCGATGATAATTGCAGCCATGGTGTTCAAAGTCGGGCAGCCGAAAAACTATGAGCCTAGAGCGACGGTAACGATTGACAAAACTACTGGCCAGACAATCATCCAAACCGAAGGCGTCACCGAAGAGCGATTCGGCGCCGTCGAGAACAGCGGCATTATCGTCGGTATCGAAGCACTGTACAGCCGAGGCCTCACCTCAACTCACATTGACAACATGAAAAACTATCTGACTGATTTTTCTGTCAAAAAGAGTATCAAAAAAATCAGCATTGATGCGAAAAAATACGAACACAATTCGCCAAACAATACCAAAGTCCCGCTCGTATGCGACGACAAAGCTACCTATGATGCGTTTCTTGATACATCAAACATCGCGGTGTTGTTGATGAAAATAAAAGACAAACAAGGTAGCGAGTTAGGCAGCTACCCCATCCTTGAGTAGAACAATTGTCTGACCAGCTGTCACCGTGGCATGAGTCGTCGTAATAATAATCTGGTTGTCTTTATGAGTGGTTAGCAGCTGCTGTTGGCGATGCTCATCGAGTTCTGAGAACACATCATCAAATAGCAGGAGAGGGGGGGCGCCATATACCGCCAGTAGTAGATCAGCCTCAATGTACTTGAGAGACAACAGCAATGTTCGAATCTCGCCGCGCGATGCCACTGTCGCCATGTCACGCTTATCGAGATAAAATGTGTAATCATCTCGGTGCGGCCCGACCGAGGTACTACCAGTCAGCTGGTCATGGTGAAACGCAGCTTTGAGCTGTTGCAGTATGGTGTGGGCGTACTGATCGCTCTCACGTATGCTATACGCAACCTGAATCGTCTCCGGGCGTTGGGCGATGCGCTGATACTCGGCCGTAAGCGTTTCGTTCCATCGATTGAGGCACTGGAGCCGCTGTGTGGTGATTTTTTGTGCTAATTCGACCAGCGACACATCCCACACAAATAACTCGTCCTGATCAAGCTGAGGACGCTTGAGCAACCGATTGCGCTGCGCTACCACCCGCTCATAGCGGCGCAGCGTCGCGGCGTATCCAGGTGTGTATTGCATAATGAATTGGTCGAGATATTTCCGTCGTCCGCTTGGTGAACCATGGATTAGCATGAGGTGATCCGGCTCAAACAACACCACGGGCAGCGCCGTTGTGCGCCCCATGCGCTTATGTGAACGATCATTAATGGTAATCGATTTTTCGCCACGCTGATACCGCACCTCGCGCGACGCATCGTCCACTGTGGCGGTAACTTTCCACTCATGTTCACCGTGTTTGGCCAGGTGTTCATCACTATCGCGAAATGATTTCCCCGTTGCTACGACATAGAGTGCTTCCAGGATATTCGTCTTGCCGCTGCCATTTGGGCCGACAATTACCGTCACATCAGGTTGCAGGGTATACGTCGTATCACGATAGTTGCGAAACTGGCGCAACTGGAGCTCTGAAATATACATGCTTCTAGTATATGGGTTAGCTTTTCAGCGGCATAATAATATGAGTATACCCATCCTCTGTCGTTGGCCGAATTACGCATGGAGCAAGCTTGCCACTAAACCCGAAGGTAATCGTCTCAGCATCAATCACTCCTAGTGCCTCAATAATATAGCGAGAATTAATCGTAATCGTGCCATCACTGCTGGGACTTGCCACAATTTCTGACACGTTCTCGCCAAGTTGCGACGCGAGTGAGTGAATCGACACCGTCCCAGCGGCCGCATCGGCCTTTATAGTTATACTGCCACCACTTTCTCTGGCGAACAAGCTCGCAATCTTACATACACGAACAAATTCAGACACGGCACCCTCAAACATTGTCTCGCTTGATGGCGGGATAAGCTGTCGATAATCCGGGTATTTGCCGTCAATAAGACGGCTCGTAATCGTCACATCGTCCATCGTAAACTGTACTTGCTGGTCATTAATATGCATACGTACGTCATCACAACCATCCGGCATCACCCGAACAATGTCTTGCATCGTCGATGCAGGCACTATTGCGCTGATTTCTTCTGTCGTATCAAGTATTCGCCGCTCACTAAGCCGATACCCGTCAGTTCCAGCCATATAGAGCGCCCCCTCATGGCTATGAAGGAAAAGGCCCGTAAGAATCGGCCGGGTTTCGTCATGTGACACCGTGATAATCGTCTGTTGGATCGCCCGTTTACACACCGCTGCCGGAAGCGAGAACTCGGTAGCATCGGTAATTTCCGGCAGAGCAGGGTATTCGTCAGCTACCACGCCGTTCATTGTCGATCGGTAGTGTTCGCATTGAACGAGCAGTTTTGTCCCGTTAAGCTCAAGACTAATAACACCTTTTGGTAAATTTTGGATATAGTCGCTCATTAGGCGGGCAGGGATGGTGATCGTGCCTGGTTTTGTTACCTTTGCGCCAATCTGTTCGGTAATTGCTAGTTCGAGATTGGTAGCAGATAGCGTTAGCTGGTTATTGTCAGCACGAAACAATATATTGTTCAAAATTGGCAGAGATGTCTTTGACTGGGCAACCCGACTAACCGTGCTAAGCGCCCTGGCAAGATTTTCCTGTGTAACCTCTAGTTTCATGTCTGTTCCTTTCTATATACATAATAATAGTCGTAATAGTGGGTGTGGATTATGGTGATAACTGCTGGATCCTCCCTGTTGTTATGACAAAGGCACCTGTGGAAATTGCAGTGGGTAGAGTGGGGCCATACAAGTGGAAAAGAAGTGAGTTTACCACCATTTCGACCGTTTGCCGGGCCTGAAGGGTATTGCTGTGCATAAGATGTGCACGATGATACACATAGTTATACACTCGGTTATAGACAGATTGTGCACAGTAAAAAAGCAACTTACCCATACAGTGCGTCCCGAATCATTGAAACATGTTCACGAGTTACAAAATCCAGTTTGATAGATTTCTCGGTTTTATCAACAGAGTGGATCGCAGTCGTATGGTCTTTGCGACCCAGTTCGGCAGCAATTCGAGGAAAGCTCATATGTAGCTCGCTTCTAAGAAGATACATTGCAATTTGGCGGGGTACTACAATGTGCTTATCACGTTTTGGGCTGAGCATGTCTTTGGTGTCGATCTGGAAGTGTTTCGCAGTTCTTTCGATAACTTGCTTTGGTGTCAGATGGTGAGGACGCATTTTTTTTACATCACCAAGTAGTCCGGTTGCTGTTTGTAGGTCCGGATCTAGTCCGCGTAACTCGACAGTAGCAAGCAGTTGATTGAGCGCACCCTCCAGTTCGCGGATGTTTGTCTTGATGGTATTGGCGATGAACTCAGTTGTTTCTCGGGGCAGTGTTACCCCCGATAACTCCGCCTTTGCTTCGATGATTGCACACCGTGTCTCAAAATCTGGCATCTGGATATCAATCGCCATACCCCATTCAAACCGGCTGCGAAGACGTTCTGTCAGTGTCGGAATGTTTTTGGGCGGTTTATCTGAGCTAATGATAATCTGTTTGTTTGCCTGGTGCAGGGCATTAAACGTATGGAAGAATTCGTCCTGGGTCTTTTCTTTGCCGGCGATAAACTGCATATCGTCGACAATCAGTACGTCAACCGAGCGGTACTTGTCAGAAAACCCCTTTTTCTTGAACCGGATACTATCCAGGAACTCGTTCACAAATGTTTCTGAACTGATATAGAGGACACGTAGCTCAGGACGTTTGCGGACTACTTCGTTGCCAACCGCCTGGATCAAGTGGGTTTTGCCAAGACCAACCCCACCGTAGATAAAGAGTGGGTTGTATTTCTCGCCTGGAGTTGTTGCAACAGCCTGGCAGGCGGCATAGGCAAGGTCGTTACTACCGCCTACGATATAGGTATCAAAGGTATATTTTGGATTAAGTCCTTGGGCGACTTTCGGTCGGGTAGGGGCTTTTTTTGTGATAGCGACCGAGCTGTCATCCCGAGACTTAAGCGTCTGACCGTTTGTTGAGGCAATTTCATAGTGGATACTGTTCGGAGTGAGGCCGTGTTTTTGCAGGATTGTTGCGATATGATCGCCGTACTTAACCTCAAACTGCTGCTTAGCGAATATATTAGAAACAGCGATAACTAGGTTGTTCTCCTCATCGACAGACACAAGCTCGGTTTTTTTAAACCACGTTACAAACGTAGCATGCGAAAGGCCTAGCTCAATTTCAGCCAAGACAGCTTTCCAAAGCGTTTCTCGATCGCCGAGTGTCACGTTGTTATCCCCTCCATTCCGTACACTCTACTATAGCGGAGAAGCGTCTACTTTTCCACAGACTATCACATCGACGGTGGAAAACACCTGACGGGTAGGGAAGTTATACACAATTTTTGTCCGCCTCTGTTATTTGTGGGGAAAACTGACCACGTTGTGTGGAAAACTTTTATATAATCACCACGTAATTGCAGAAAAACAAGTGTAATCCTTGAGTAAACGGGGAATGTGCGATACAATATCAGCCATATGCCTAAAAGAACATTTCAACCTAAAACTCGTCGTCGTGCAAGAGTACACGGTTTTCGTGCTCGCATGAGTACTAAAGCCGGTCGGCTCGTCCTGAAGGCGCGACGACTCAAGCAGCGTGCAAAAATAAGTATTTAAACATTTTGTTCGCAAAGTCAAACAGCGGCTGCATTGGCGGCTGCTTGTTTTTATGACATCATTAGAAGCGTATGCCACCCTATACTCAACGATTTCACACAACTGGCGCCGTCAGGCGCGTAATGCAAGCTGGCAAGACGCGGCGTAGCAGGTCAATGATGATGAAACATGCGCCGAGCAAGTACCCTGCTGGGAGAATGGCAGTGATTGTGTCTAAAAAAGTCTATAAGTCTGCAGTGAAACGGAACCGGATTCGGCGACGTATTTATAATATTGTGCGACATGAGACGAAACGACGTCATGTTGTGTCCACCGATATTGTTATCACGGTATTTTCGCAAGAGTTTCTCGTTATGGATTCGGCCCACCTGCAGCAAGAACTTGTCTCACTACTGTACCCTCTGGCGGCGCACGTGACCGACTCGTCGAAGCGTGCTATACTAGACCATACAAATAACTGAGGTATGAACTATAATGTCATGGTTTGACACAATTGTTGTGCAGCCGATCTTCAATATCCTAATGGCGCTGTATGCGGCTGTTCCTGGGAATGATTTTGGTGTTGCTGTTATCCTATTTGCAATTTTGGTGCGACTGGCCATGTGGCCGCTCATCAAGAAGCAGCTACACCAGACTAAACTGCAGCGGGCAATCCAACCAGAGCTGAAAAAAATAAAGCAGAAAGCCGCGGGTGACAAGCAGCTTGAGGGCCAGCTAATGCTAGAGCTGTACCGTGAACGCGGCATCAACCCACTGGCGCCGCTTGGCGTGCTGATTGTCCAGTTGCCTGTTTTTATCGCGCTCTATCAGGTGATCATGATGATTTCAAATCACCGCGAAAAACTTGCAGGCTTCTTCTACGAATTCATGAAAGGGTGGGATCCGCTTGCCACGGTTGTGGCGAGTGCCAGCCAATTCAATGAAACGCTCTTTCACCTGGTTGACCTGACGAAGCCCGTTATTCATAGCGGGACGTGGTATATTCCTGCACTCGTACTAGCATTAGTCGCGACATTTTTCCAGTGGTACCAGAGCAAGCAAATCACACCGAAACCAGAGAGTGGCAAGCGGCTTCGCGATATCATAAAGCAAACATCGGCAACTGGGCAACAAGTTGACCAGGGCGAGCTGGCAGCTGCAATGGGAAGCAGTATGCTGACAATTATCCCGATTATTGCACTAAGCTCAATGGTAATGCTGCCAATCCCAGGCGCACTGCTACTGTTTTATGCGGTTTCAAGCATTGTGGCAGTGATCCAGCAGCGTCAAGTGCTTAGTGAGGATGTTCACGACATGGAAGCCATAGCAGATGCACCTTCCCCAAAGCCATCGTCTACTACTAAAAAACGTGTTCGTGAGGCGGTCGAGGCAGAGGTAGTGAAGTCGTCTGAACGGAACGTCCCAAAACCAACTCAAAAACGCCGCAAAGGGAGTAAAGTACGCTAATGGATCGTGAAGCATCAATCGTATACGCCAAAAAATACCTCGAAGATCTCTTGTCGTTTTTCGGGCTGAACATTGAAGTCTACGCGACTGCTGATGAGGATGTCATCGAGCTACACGTACCCACAACCCATCTGAATGGATTCCTGATAGGGCAGCGCGGTGAGACACTCCGTAGCTTGCAATTTATGATATCAACCACGCTGAAAAACCAAGATGCTGAGCTCAATCGGGTTAACGTTGATATTGCCGACTACAAAAAACACCGCTACGACCGTCTGGCTGAGCAAGCCCGCGAATGGATCGAGTCGGTGAGAAGTAGCGGCGAGCCGAAGCATCTCGACCCGATGAACGCCGCCGAGCGCCGGATTGTGCATAAAACCGTTTCAGAATACGGCGACATCGAAACCCACTCTGAAGGCGAAGGCCGCGACCGCCATGTTGTGCTAACACGAGTCGAAGAAGACTAACAGACTATTCCCCAAGCGCCTGTCGATAGACTGCGACCGTTTGGTCGGCCATTCGTTGCCATGAGAACGTTTTGACCCGTATCTTCCCCTTTTTGACCATAGATGCTCGAAGACTATCATCTTCTATTATGCGGCTGACCTGATCGGCTAACTCGCCAGAGTCATCAGGATCAAAATATAGCGCGGCGTCACCAGCAACTTCTGGGTGACATGAGGCATTGCTAACGACTACTGGAGTACCTTCGTACATTGCTTCAAGCTGAGAGATATTAAAACCTTCTGAGTATGAAGCTGATGTGTATGCGACGCAGTGCTGTAATGCCCATCGTTTTTGACCATCACTGATATAGCCAAGGAAGTGTACATCCTGAATCGCATGTTTCTTAACGAATGATTCGTGCTGAGCGTAAAAATGATCTTTTTTGCCCGCCAGCACCAAATGCAGATCAGGGTAGCTCTGTTTAAGTATGCGATAGGCATCAATAACGCATTGGACATTTTTGTACGGGAACGCATTGCCAACATAAAATATGAATCGCTTATCGGTAAACTGTTTCATCACCTCTGGCTCTGATGCGATTGGGTCGCCCGCCTCATGGATGGCATATATCTTGTGACTGTATTTCTTGCCCATGTAGCTCATAATGTCATTTTTGACAAATTCTGTTGGTGTGATGATAGCACGTGAGCGCATGATGACAGTTCTTAGTAGCGATATAAACACGCCTTTTTTGAGCTTATAGACGTACTTATTCATGTCTATGTTGTCGTACCGGACAAGTGTTAAGTCATGAATAGTCGTAACTGAGGGCCCGACCCACAAAAACGGCTGTTGCGGCATTGTAAAGTGCACTAGATCCGGCTTATGAGACTCAAGCCTGGCAACAAAGCTTGTCTGTTCTGCAACTGAGTATGACTTTTCATCTGCCGGAGCAACAGTGAGATTGGGGAACTCAGTGGCCCATTTGCGAAGTGTCTTGCTAGGCGTCAGCACGACAAATCGAAACTCCTGGGCGTGCGAAAGATTAATATGCTTCAGTAGATGATGAGTATAGTGTCCCGTCGACCCATCGATAATCCGCGCATCAATGACAATTGTTTTCATCATTCTACTTACCATATCGTATGAAGCACTGTATCATGCGAGGTATTTTTTGGGAACACGCTGAATTCGTAAGGGTATAAGGTGCATTATTTTGATGTAATAGCAATTAGCGCACGTAGTAGGCGTTGGGCGCTCTTCCCCCACGCAAAGACATCTGGATTGTATCGAGGTGCTGTCTTTTGCTTAGATAATTCTTGCGAGATCTTTTCTGAAAAGGCACTGGCATCCGTGATTGGTGAAAAAAAGGTAAGGTCAGTGGCACTGGCAAGTTCACGGAAGACGGGTATATCGCTAACAACAGAGGGCAAACCGCACTGAGACGCTTCAATAGGTGTCATGCCAAACCCTTCGTATAAAGCGGGCATCACAAACAAACGGGCATTCATAAATAAAAGTCGACGATCTTCGTCAGATACATAGCCGATATAGCGGATATCGTATCCCTCCGCTTTTTTCTCCTTGATCAAGTCTAATATGTCAGTATTCTTCCATCCTGGGCCACCAGCGAGTACAAGCGAATACATATCACGATACTTTTTGGGCAGTTGAATATATGCATTAATAAGTGTCGGAATATTTTTTCGCGGTTCAATTGAACTAATAAATAGCAGGTATGGTTTATTAATATGTCGCTTGAGATAGCTACTAAGCGACTCGTCTCTACCATCGTTAGGTATATCGCTTACAGGGTAGTTGACGACTATTTTCTCGTCGGGGATATTATACTGTTCCATGAGCTCGGTCTTTACGGTAACAGATTGTGTTAGTACTGCTGCAGCGCGCCTGAGGGATATTGGGACTTGTGAGCGCATATTGAGCAGGTTACGCGCTTCCACTGTTTCAGGATACTTTATGAATGATAAGTCATGTATTGTGGGAATAATTTTTACGCCAGCGATCGAAGCATAGGTAAAATAATTGGGGAAAATGGCAGCATCTACCCTTCCCATCAGAAGGATCTCAAGAGGGATATTGATTCCAAGCTTTCGAAGTCCTGTAAATACTTTTGCCGGCATGAACCAACAAGGGCGAAATCGTATATTTGGCGCATGGGGCATGCGTCCCTCTGCAGACCTTTTTCGATTTAAAAAACTAAAGTAATGGATGATGATCTCAACATCATTATCTCCGGCTCTTGACAGTTCAGTTATTACTTGATGGGTGTAATGACCTACCCCAGTTCTTGATTCACCAAGTAGTGGATTTGCGTCAAAAAAGATACGTAGTGGTTTTGGATGTCTCATGGATAATCTCTATAAGAAATGATATCATATTATCTATATGAAAGTTCTTCACATTAGTACTCACAATGAAAATTGCGGGATAGGTACATATCAAGCTAACTACATTTCCAGAATGATGGAAAATGACTCAAATCCACCTGAATTTGATCATATATACTTTTCACATACCCCATCTAAAAACCGCAATCTCTCGAAGCCGGAATTTGCAAATGTGATTAGTGATCTCAAAAAAGATCTGCGAAATGTAGATATTGTTCACATTCAACATGAGTTCGCATTTTTTACAGCTTCTCAATTGGAGGCAATCGTTAAGGAGATTAAGAGCGCGAATAAGCCTTTGGTTGCAACTATTCATACGGCCCCAAATCTTCGCGTGACTAAGCGCCCACTTTTATCAATAAAAGGGCCGCTAGCTAGGGCACGAAATATCGTACTTAATTCCCAGTATCTTAAAGAGATAACACCGCTTGCGCGAGCCGACAAGGTGATTGTCCACAACAACTTCACGAAGAAAGCACTTTTAAAAGAGGGGTTCGACCAGGATCGCATCTTGCTATGGCTTCACCCCGTATATGTAATACCCGAGGGTGTGAAAGACAGTAACCAGGTGATCATAAAGAAAATTCGCGCTAAGCTTGATATCCAGCCAGGAGACGTCCTCATAGCCACATTTGGATATATCAATATTACAAAAGGTGGTTTGACAATCGTTGATGCCCTTTCTTTGCTACCGAAGAATTATAAACTTGTTATGCTAGGGGGGATTCATCCTAAAGCATATAACGATGAAGAGTTGAATCATATTGCTGATCACATATATGAGCGAAAACTATTGGACCGGGTCTATATAACAGGGTATCTAGAAGACAAGCCGGTATGCGCTGCGCTTCAGTCCGTTGATATGGTAGTCTACCCGTATGGGATACAGTATGGTTCGTCCTCTGGGGCGGTAAATATGGGGATTGCGAATCATTGTGCCATAGTTGCAACGCCAGTGAAGGCATTTGTTGAGATGAATGAAGCCCATCCTGTTATGAAACTTGCTGACTCTTTTAGCTATCTGGACGTCGCAAGGGCCATTGAGCAGATGGCGAATGAGGACCGCGAAGAATGGATCAAGAAAACAGTGTCCTATGCAGAGCAACATTCATTTGATGTTTACGGCAAGAAGTTGATGGATCTATACAAAAAGCTAGTGTGATATTAATCAAACATGTTCAATGAAATACGAAAATCTTATCATCTCATCGCGGAATTTGTAAGGACTGACTTCAAGCTGCGCTATCAGGATTCATTTCTTGGCTACATATGGTCCGTAATACGTCCAGCAATGATGTTTGCCATTTTGTATTTTGTTTTTGCATATTTTTTCAAACTTGGTAAAGATGTTCCGCATTTTGCGTCATATTTGTTTCTTGGCGTGGTTTTCTGGTCATTCTTTACTGAGGCAACATCAACAAGTTTAACCTCTATTGTTGAGCGTGGTGAGTTGATTCGAAAAACCAACTTTCCTAAAATCGTTATTGTTGTTTCTCGTGTCTTTGCTGCTGCAATCAACTTACTCATCAACTCCGTTGTCGTCACACTCTTTATACTGCTGGGTAGCGGTGCCGATGTGAATTGGGGTGTGCTATTTTTACCAATACTTATGCTAGAACTACTAGTATTTACTTTTTCAGTATCTCTTGTACTTTCATCACTCTATGTAAGGTTTCGTGACCTGGGACAAATTTGGGAAGTCATGATGCAGATGTTGTACTACCTAACTCCAGTCCTGTATCCTCTTAATATTGTTCTCAAGTTAGGGCACGGAGAAACGATAGCTAAGATCTTCATGCTGAATCCCCTTGCACAAATTATCCAGGATATTCGCTATGTGGCAATTACTCCTGAGACAATTACATATCACAATCTGTTCACCTGGCCATACTGGAGAATAGTTCCTATTATTATCATTATACTAATGCTATTTGTGGGTATAAAGGTGTTTAAAAAATCTGAAGCTGATTTTGCGGAGCATATATAAATGGAAAAACCATCTCGTAATAAGCAAGATGAAGAACAACTGCCTGCGGTACTTATTGATGGCGTGTCAAAATATTTCTTATTACCGCATGAACGATCGAGTTCATTAAAATCAAGTCTGCTAGGCCTGTTTAAAACTAAACGTGCCAAGAGGGTGATGGAACATCAGCACGTCCTTGACGATATTTCTCTGCGTGTCAATAAAGGAGAATTTGTAGGTATTGTTGGACGCAACGGTAGCGGTAAGAGTACTCTGCTAAAAATCATTGCTGGGATTTATCGGCCATCGTCAGGAACCGTTGAGGTTTCAGGTAGATTAGTGCCATTTATTGAGCTTGGCGTTGGGTTCAATGGTGAATTAACGGCGCGAGAGAATATCTATCTCAACGGGGCAGTTTTAGGGTACTCTCGTGATGAAATAGATAAAAGGCTAGATGAAATTATTGAGTTTGCAGAATTACGGCGATTTGTAGACCAAAAGTTAAAAAACTACTCATCTGGCATGCAGGTGCGTTTGGCCTTCTCTGTAGCGACGCGTCTGTCAGAATCGGACATACTATTGATTGATGAAGTCCTAGCTGTTGGTGATGCTGCATTCCAAAAAAAATGTTATCAATACTTTATGAAATTAAAGCGACAAGGCAAGACGGTTATTCTAGTAACCCATGATATGAACGCTGTGCGCGAATATTGTACGCGTGCGATTCTTATTGAAAAAAGCCGTATTGTTCAGGAGGGCACCACTGAAGACATTGCTAGTGCATACTCTTCATTATTTGATGAAGAGCGTAAAATAGAAGAAGTGAGAGATCAAGATCCTAAACGGCGTGGCGATGGCGCCATGAAGTTTACGGAGATAGTGTTCAGTAAGGATAGGCTTTCAACGGATGATACGTCCCTAGCACTGGACACCCATTTAGAGGTATATAAGGACATTGAGAAACCAATATTTGGGATCTCGATTATGAATAAGGCAGGACAGCGCATCTTTGGTACGAATACCGACCTTCAGCGTATGAAGCTGACTAAGCTTCGAAGAGGAGAAAAATATATCATTAACTGGGTGTTACCAAATATTTTTAATGATGGGCAATATGATGTGTGCTTGTCGGCCGCCTCACCAATGGGCGTTTCTCATGATAGCTGGGATTGCGCTGCACCATTTCTGGTTAATAAAGAAATGTCGACGAGCTATCCAGTTGACCCACCGATTACTATTACAATTCGAGATAAGTTCACTCAGTCCTAATGGCTAGTGGGAGCAATTGGAATGTATATTTGCCTATCGCGTCCAATATCCTTGTTGTACACGAAAATCTCATAGCGACTGGATGCAATTATTTTTTTGTTTGGCGTACCAAACTGCTTAATAGGGTCGCATGCTTTAATGATGTTACTTATATCATCGCTGTTTCGGATAAAAAATGTCCTATCATTTTTTCGTCCGTAATCAAGAGTGTTTACGAACCAGTGGTATTGTTTAAATTTATAGTCCGTACATGCCAAGGGTAAAATTGATACAGCATTATTCGAAAGATAGGTAATAATATTCGCATCCCAATAGTCGCCGTACCCCTTAGTCAGCTGTTCGCCACTTAGTATGGTAATGATTTTTTCATGATCTAAGTTGACAGCCTGTTGACCTCCAGTTTGGCTGAAGGCTTGTGCTGACATTTTAATATTCATAGCTGAGTTTAGCGCGAGCGATCCTGTAAAGATAAAAATAAATGTTAGCCATACTCGGATATTATTCATTGTAATATTTAGTTGCATAAGAACATAGGAAAGAAGAGGAACCATGAACACAGTTCCAACAAATAGGTAACGGAAGTTCTCAATGTGTGATCCGTGAACCGTCACGGTAAAAACAGTAATATTTAAAAGAATGGTTACTGTAAAAAATAGCAAGATAGCTCGTCTGGACTTCTGGTTGCGAAATCTTAACAGAACAAAATACATAGCGAATAGGCAAGTAAAGAGGAGGATTGAGTTTGAGATAAATATGATCGTCTTACCTTCCGTAATGTAACTATTCCAGAAGTCGGAATGAAATAGTATAAAGAGTGACCACAGTGAATTCGAGGCATTCTCCAAAATCATTGGGAAGGATACGAAAAGTTTCTCAACATTCTCTATTGGAATAATTCCGAGAAATTCAATAGCGTGCGTTAGTAAAGCCTTCCCAATACTGGCACTAGCTATGATGATTCCTGAGGCAAGAAGAAGCGTCCTCCCTGATAGGTCTTTACCTATCCATTTTAAGAGAAGGGTCATGACGGCGCCGATGCCGACGGTATAAATAAAAAATGGGTCACTGAAAAAGAATAGTGATAAGAGAATAAATGCACCCAGCCCGGTTACTGCGGTTATAAGCAATGATGCATTAACTCTTTGTACCCACATCCGTAATTTGGCTGCATGGTATATTAGGCTCGCAAGAATTATCAATATAATTCCAGTTTCGGCTGTGCGATAATTCGGGTTCATAAAGGCTGTTGCAGTTCCTAAAGATTTGTCTACCCTAAATGGGACGAGATCGCCGGATAATAAACCAAGAAACCATATAACTGGGATGAATGCGAGCCACACCCGGATCTTACTCGTAAAATAGGGTTTGCAAAGAGCAAGAACAATCAGTATCATTCCTGTGAAGAAAATTGTGTTCAAGATAAGGTTGATTGCAAGAAGCTTGACGGGAGAGTTCGTGAAGAGCATATCCATCAGATAGTAGAGAGGTGCCTTAATAAGAAAGTTGTCCGTCCCAACTATGGCGTGATTCTCTTGTCCTGGGCGCATAGTTTGTAGGACGCGTTGTACAGCGACATCATCGCTATTATATGGTCGAAGTAAGTATGCAGCGACAAGTGAGCTCAAAAATACAATTGCAGCAATAGCGATAGCAATAATAATTGCATGTGAGATTGAAATCTTATTATATCTTTCTTTGATCTCTCTCAGCACGACGCGTGAGCTCCATAGGTTACTTCACTCCACTTTATGAACGAAAAGATTTTATTTTCCTATGATATCATACCAAACGTATTGAGAACTCATGCGCCATGCATGTGTTCCTTCGAGGATAATAGCTACTCCATCACTTTTACGTTGTCCAGCTTCAACAGAGCTATTTGTAACCGGAAAGCTGTAATAGGCAACCTGTCCAGGTGTTACCTTGTGCTGATCAGCTGCTAATGTCTTTCCATCGGCTTCAAATACTTTCGTAAACTGCTTAGCGGGGCGGTTGGCGGTGGGCCAGACACTTGTGGCGAATGGGCTGTTGTGGTTGATGGGGATATCACTTGCAAGATATGTTGCGGCAATGCCATCTGGCCTGTATGTTGTGTCGTACCACGTTCCAGTCCCAATATTTTTGTAAGCTACAAATATAGTACTACTTTCTCCTTTGCTGAGCACGGGATTGGGGGATTGATATAGGTACTGTGCGTTGTATGACGCTGGCTCAACAATGATAGTCGGCGCACAGGAGCCAAGCATGTCCCAGACCGCCATACCATTCTGTACAATCTTCATCTCTTCTTTGTATGTACCCGGTCCTATATTCAAGTCGTTTGCATAAAAAGTAAGAGTATATTCGCCAACCTGTCCAGGTGTTACCTTGTGCTGATCAGCTGCTAATGTCTTTCCATCGGCTTCAAATACTTTCGTAAACTGCTTAGCGGGGCGGTTGGCGGTGGGCCAGCGATAGGCGAAACTGCTACTGCGATCGAGAGGACCGCCCGTAGCAAGCTGAACCGCGCCGGCCTCACTTCCCCCGCGATAATAAGTGTCGTACCAGTCGGATAACCCATCGTTATGAAAACGTATCGTGAGTGTACCGAATTCATTCTGTTTGATATTAAGAGGGAATAGTGGGCATTCTGACCACGATGACTTATATGAAGGGACGGTAGTGATATCGGTTGAGGCAATACCCCCCATGTTCCATGACGAAGTACCTTCCACAATAGGCTGAACATCAAGTCTGTATGTTCCCTGCGTATATGATTCAGGGACAAAAACTTCAAACGTGAACTGCACAATCTGTCCTGGAGCTGCTTTATGCTGATCACCTGCAAGCGTTGTGCCGTTTGACTCGTAGACTTTGCTAAAGGTCTTGGCGGGTCTATTGGCGGACGGCCAGTTAGATGCAAATGGGCTGTTCTTATTTATAGGAGCAGTCACAGCGAGGTGTATAGCTCCTTGTCCTGTGGGCCGATAGACATCGTCATACCACGTACTTGCTCCTGTGTTCTGGTACTTATATGTAACGGTTTTAGTGAACCCCAAAGGATGTGAGTAATTTGCTGAGCGTGCTATTTCAGACGTCGCGTATGGTACGCCCCATGTTGAGCCGAACCAATCGTTGAAATAGAGGAAAAAGTTTCGATTACCATAGGCGCTGCAGTTATCCCCACCGCCATATCCCGCATTTAGCGCCGCAGCGTTTGGTTGATAGGGTGTGTAGTTATAAAGTGACGCAGTGGCTTGGTTTTCAATATAGACATTGCTACCCCCACAAGAACTATTCGGGCTCCACCGTACATAATTGTTGACCCCAGAAATGTAATTATACTCATAAGGGTATTTTGAATAAGAAATAAATTGCCGTGCAGCATTTTGCAACTGGTTAGCAAAGCCGTAGTACTGGCTGTCGCATGCTGCAGTATCTGGGCATCCGTATCCTAGTGCGGACCGGTACTGTATATACCAGGGCCAGTCGTCTTGTATAAGAGCCTCCTCTTTCTCAAGCATAACAATGAGTACCTGAGGGTTAACGTTGTATGCTTGTGCCGTATTATAGATAATCTGTGCGGCGCTTTGTGCGCCAGCAGGTATCGGAGCTTGCTTTCCATCTGTTTTTGTCAGATTATTTTCGTGAGTAGAGGGGTTTTCAAAGTAGTCTTTTAAGCAGGTGAAAGGCACAAGTTGCCCCTTTGATCGAGAATAAGCCGCACGCGTTGTGCCGGCATAAGCCTTATTACCCCATGCATCACAAGAAGAAACCTTCGCATTCAGAAATTGCTGTATCTGGTCTATCGTCATCGAATCCTTATTGGTAAAGATGCGATCATCGATGATTCTACCAGGTTTAAAATCAAGCGCGCTAACGGCATGTGCTTCAAATGGAAAAAGCGAACAGCATACTAGGGCGACTACGAAAACAAGAGCTTTTCTGCTCATTTTATAACCTCTACGCTTCCTGTGGTTGTGTTTGACTTTGCGTTTACAGTATCGGCGTATAAACTAACTCGCCAAGTTCCACTTGACGGGATATCGTCCAAGGTAATATCAATGTTGCAAGTAGTATAATTAGCCTGCTGTGACACCTGGTAAGATTGTGAAATTGTTTTTTGATCTTGAGCAAGAGTTAGGTGACACGTGCCGACGGGGCTACCCTCCAGAATGCTACGTATATTAATCATGGGCTTGTCAGGTTGCTGGGATAGCCTGGAAATTGTTAGGGAGTATTCTTGCGGGAGAGCTTGTTTATTATCGTCATCTTTGATGATATTCTCTTTCATTTGCTGGTTGTCGGACTGAGCAGAATCTGAAGGCTTGGAGTAGTCGATGGTATTTTCAGGCCGACTCTGTGGCACCTGGGATATGTCACTACTCTTTGGTCTTTGAAGAAAATTCCAGACTATGGCTCCGGAGGCTAAAAGGAAAAGAACAAGTATAATAAATCCGACCTTGAGTCGACCTTTGTGCAGTTTTTTTTCTCTAAAAATAGTCATATATTTTTATATTTAAGCTTATGTATATTTTAATGCAAATGCGTAAAAAATACAAATAGTCTGGCTGAAGAGCATGGATGCCGTATTCTCTGGTGTATACTTCTACTATGAGTAAGGATAGGGGCAATGATAAGCTTTCATAAACGAAGCAGTATTTACTCCTGGTTGATGCAATATAGAAGGTTGATCATAGCCATCTTAGCCATTGGGGGTGCTTCCCTGCTAGCACTTTCATTAGTGTTTCGACAAAATGGATGGCCGATGAACCATGAGATGGTTTCATTTAGTATGCGAACCCAATTATATGCCCATCATTTTTTAAATGGAGATTTTCTTCCCATCTGGTCATCGATAGATGCAAACGGATATGGTACACCCAGTGTATTCTTTTACCATAAAGTCTTTTATGTTTTATCAGGAAGTCTCTATTTAGGCGGACTGCCAATGAAGATGTCCATTGCCGGTACACTCTTTCTGCTGTTGCTGCTTGGTGGTTTAGGAATGGTGAAATTAGCAAAGCATTATAGTGACAAACTAGTAATACAAATTACAGCTGGCCTGCTATTTATCCTTTCTAGCTATGCTTTTGTAGATTGGTTGGTGCGAGGAGCAATGGCTGAGTTTAGTGCTTTTATGACGGTGCCATATGTGCTGCTATGGGTCGTGTTACTTACACGCAAGCGCAAGTTTTCTTACTGGATAATACCCCTTATGACGGTATTATATTTTTGCCATAATATTCTCGCGATATTCTCGCTCCCCATACTATTGGTAGCAATTATTCACACTACTGTTATTGCTACAGCGCATGAAAGAAGGAAGATAATAATAAGGAGTGCCATATCACTCTTTGCTACAATCGTGATCTTTGCTCCATACTTTACCTTTTATCGGGTCTACGTTTATGACTACCAGCCATCCGTTAGTATCACTGAGGAAGGCTATCGACCTCAAGATCGAATGGTGCCGTTACAAGCATATTTTTTAAAGAATAACTTAGTATGGCTACGTTCAACGGACGATTTCTCACCTTATATTGATGCAGCGATATTGCTTCCCGTTTTAGTTTTAATGGGGATAGTAGTATGGAATAGAATGATACGAAAACACTATAGGATGTTTAGCACTAGACCGGAGCTTTTAACCTATGGCATAACACTCATTGTATACTTTTTCCTGCAGACAGAAGCATCAATCCCTATATATAGCTCAGTTAGAATCTTGGAAACTCTACAATTTCCATGGAGGTTAATGATTTTCATAATACCGCTATTAATCGTTACTTTGTTAGCATTAATCCAAAGTTTTAATAATTATTATCCTAAATCTCAAAGGCTTACATCACTGGTGGGCATCATACTTGTGGCTGTGATGGTGTTGTCAGGGCCTATACCAAAACAGTTTCAATATGATTTTATTTCCAAAGAAGTTTTCGAACTTCCCCTAACGGACAGGCTTATGGGGAATAGCAATATTGGGATCGGAGAATATCTCCCAATTTATAAAGATAGTAATGACCATGAAACTATTCTTACAGAAAAATTAACGAAGTATATGAGGAATGATTTTACTAGCCCAGATGTTTGCACTACACAAAAAAGGCCTCACATTGTTGAGCCGAGGCAAATCGTATACGATATCAATTGCAATATTGCAGTCAAGAGTTTTCCGCTGCCACAAAACTTCTCACGGCTTTCGCATGCAGTTGATCAAAGTGGAAAACAAATTCACGTGTTCCGGAATGAGCACGATCCTCGAGTACTTGTGGATCTTCCGCGAGGCCACTCAATTATTACGCTGTATCAACCTCGTTGGGTAGACGGCATCACGTATCTGCTAAAATAATAGAAGGAAATGGGGGAATCATGAAAAAGGCTGAGTATCGGCGAATGGCAGAGCGTGAGCAATCTTATTGGTGGCACGTCGGTCGTCTAAAAATAATAGAACGATATTTAACGATTGCATGTGAAGAGAGAAAAGATAATACGATTCTTAATATTGGCTGCGGTACGGGTGGCACGTTACCGACGCTCGAGAAGTTTGGCACAGTCACTAATGTTGATGTATCGGATGATGCAATCAATTTCATGAAACAGCATGGCTATAAGGTTGACAAGGTTGGGGGGATCAAGCTTCCTTACAAGGATAAATCGTTTCATCTGGTTGGCTCCTTTGACGTGCTAGAGCACATCGAAGAAGATGTTGAAGCACTAAAAGAATGGCGCAGAGTACTAAGACCGGGGGGGAAAATCGTTTTGACAGTACCGGCATACCAGTGGCTGTGGAGTGAACATGATGTGTCTCTTCATCATTTTAGAAGGCATACAGTCAGATCAATTCGAAAAAAAGCTCAGCTTGCAGGCCTTAGGCCATTGAGAGCGTCATATGCGATTGCCTTTTCTTTACCGCTTGTTGCAGGCTTTCGCGGGATTAATAAGATAATGGGCCGCAAGACAGATTCCGAGACTTCTTACGTAAATGTGCCTAACTGGGTCAATGTACTTTTTAGCAAATTTCTGTTTGCAGAGGCCGTAGGTCACAAATATATTCGTTACCCAATAGGAACGACGGTCGTAGCGATTCTGGAAAGAGAGAAATAAGTGTCTTCATATATTTCAAGATTGTTACATAGAAGGGTAGTTCGTTTTGGGGTTGTTGGGGCTCTCAATACTTTAATCCACTTTACAATTCTTAACGTGTGTTATAACTTTTTACAGTTTGGTAAACTCGCCTCAAGCCTTGTTGCAACTGTCTGTGCAATAACCATGAGTTTCATATTGAATCGACGTATAGTATTTAATGTCAGAACAAGCCGACTCGTTCGACAGGCGATCTTATTTGTGGCAGTAACCATCACCGGGATGCTGCTAATCCACAACACAGTATATATTATTATGACAAACCTACTGAGCCCGATTGAGCCATATATTTCTCATTTATTACAAGACCTTGTCGGAATTTCGCCTAGAAATGACGTCGTAGGCATTAATGTTGCTACGATGATCGGTGCGGCTGTCACGATGGTCTGGAACTACATCGCTTATCGGTGGATTGTTTTTTTACCGGAGAATAGTCAAGATGAGAAAACAACCTGACATATCTATTATAATTCCTGCTTTACGTGAAGAAAAAAGAATAGGAAAAACATTAGACGAATTATCCCGACTATTAAAAGGGCTACCTTTGCTATGCGAAGTAATAGTAGTTGTTGCGGAGGGCGGGGATAATACTGCGGGAGTCATTCAGAAAAAGGCTCCGAAATTCCAGGATATTCAAATTATTGAACCTGGAAAACCGGCGGGGAAAGGGCGTGATGTAAGAGAGGGCATGTTAGCGGCAAGAGGTAGGGCTGTGCTGTTTATGGATGCTGATTTAGCCACGCCGTTAAAATACATTGAAGTATTCTATGAAAATTTCCAAGAGGGTTATGATGTGGTAATAGGCACCAGGAATCTTCGAAAGCATCATAAACATCCAGTAAGACTTGCGGTATCGAATGCTGGTAACATTCTTTTTCGGCTTTTGAGTGGGGTATCTACTGAGGATTCTCAGTGTGGGTTTAAACTCTTCTCGTATAGGGCAACGAAAGAGTGCTTTTCGCGCCAAACAATTATGAAGTGGGGGTTTGATATGGAGATCCTAGCGATTGCTCGATATAGAAACTTTGTGATACGTCAGATTCGCATCAATGATTGGCGTCATGCAGAAGGGGGATCATTTGAAGACAGGCCGCTAAGGAACTCAATCGATTCTTTGGTTGATTTAGTTAGAATTTTTAAGAATCGCTTACTGGGAAGATATTCTTAGCCAGTAAGGTTTTATGGTGAGTATTGTATCTTTGTGAGGGGTCTATTATCAGTAATGATCAACGATTGGTGTGGGTTGACAGGATTTTTTAGCGCTAAACGCTTGCCATTGATCAACATATAATTTGATGCGTTGACATTGACTGTAATGGGCCCAGGACCTGTTCGTTCCAGTATTAAAACATTGGGTGACCATTCTTTAATCTTCGCATTGTTAGATGATATTAAGGGCGTACCGTTATCATCGACTATTCGCAGCGATTGCGCACTATTATCCAGCAGGGGTTCATTTGCTCGAATAACGCCAATGTTAAAGGTAGTTGCTTCATATTCCCTATAAAACTCACTATGCTGACTGTCGCCAGGTATGGTCGTACCATCCTGTAGGATCATAGGTTTCCCAAACATATCAATCTGGTGAAAAGAGTATTCCCGCACATTCCTGTCGGAGACAATAGGGCTATATTTTAAGATAATATTCTGATAGCCAAGGTTGAGGATGAACAGTTCAGTTACACCCAAAAAGAAGATAATAGATAACGTTTTTGCTGAGATTCCCCTTTTAATAAGCTGTTGAGCTAGTAAGCCGCAGAGTATGAGTAGCCCTAATGAGCACCACATAAGCCAGCGAGTTGAAACTCGCATACTTTCGTACACGGGTAGCTGCTTCAGGAGTGAGTATGGTGAGAATTTTCCTATGTCGCCTACCCCCAGTAAAAGTACCAGTATAATCGTGGCAACAATAATCATTACTGAAGTTATGAAGGTGAAGTGATTTTTAGTTAGTGCATTTCTGTATCGTATTGCAATAAAAACTGCATACAAAATGCATGTCAAGCCTATAGAGGTTAGGATAATGCCAATTGATGAAGTGAGCTCACCCCATGTAAAAGGTACGTCCGTAGGATACTTACCCGTATGGTTTAATACGTCTGATGCCGTGTATGGCCATACAACAGCCTTTATAGCGTATGATACTGTGACGGGAGGATCTTGAAGATGACGTTCAAATGATACGACGTTGTGATACGTATGCCAGATTCTGTGACCTGATAAAATAATAAAGCTAACAAGCGCTGCAGCAATAGAGAGAAGAAGGGGTTTCATAGCACGTCCAGTTTGCAGGTTAATAACAATCCGTGTCAGTATTATTAATCCACTCACAAACACCAGATGGAAAAAAGCATTATGAATTGCTGCCAAAGCCACTACGGAGGCGACAAGACCGAAGACGGCTCCTTCCCTTGCGGTTTTAATAGTCAATGAAAGGTATACAAATAGGGGGGAGATTGTGTACCAGATGAAAGTAAAATGTCCCGGTAGATGAGCGATGAAGAATGATGATAACACCCATGCGATTGACAGAGGTACTGCTATTAGATTAGAAACCTTGAAATAGCGCTTGAGTAAGATTAACATGCACAAATAACCAGCAACCATTAGGATAATTATGGTAAGTTTCAGACCTGTAATGGTCCCGAATATCATCACCATGAGGGTTGTAATTGAAAAAACGCCAATTTGAGGGTTAGCGTATAGTGGCATACCACCCGACACCCAGGGGTTCCACCAAGGAAACTGATGATAATCAAGTATTGTAATGCGAATGGACTCATAACCCTGCAGAAAATAACTAAAATCACCACGATCTATAAAATTATTACCTGAAACATAGGGGAAGTTCCATACGATTATGACAATAATCGCGATGATATGAAGTGTATTTTTTCGGATTAGATTAAGGAGATTCGTGAAAAAACACATGACATTATTTTAGCATGTGCATATAACGGCGCACGGTAGAATGTTATGGCTTAAATTCTACGTGAATCGTTCGGTCTGGTATTTTGATCCGTATGGGCTCAGGAATAATTGTAGGGGTATGCAACGTCTGTTTATCATTGATATACAAGTAATGTGTCTGGTTCATGTTGATTATTATATCTCCTCCACCCGATCTTGTCAGAGTAAAACCGTTTGGTGTCCAGTTGGAAACGATTGCGTTATTGCTAAGGATAAGATTGCAGTTCTTTTCAATACCACAAAGGCGTAAGTGGCGAGTACCTCGTAAATCTAATAGTGGTTCGTTTGCACGCAGCAAGCCAGTATTGTATGACATGATTTCAAGTTCAGAGTACTTGCGTGAGATTGTATGAAGGTTATCAATTGAGTAAAGCCCAGTTTCAGACTGCTTGAATTCTTGAAGGAAAAGTGGCTGCTCGGAGATAGCTGGGTCGTAAGTAAATATGTTTGATTGGTAGCCCCAGTTGTATATTCCCAGCTCAATCACGCTTATATACAAAAGAATTACAAATGCACCTTTTATAGTTGCATTTTTTATCGAGTTAATAGTAATTGCTAGCCATACAAGTGCTGCCATAACTACCCATATAAACCACCTTGTTGATACTCGCATAGTGCTAAAAGGGGAAATATGCTGCAGGATGGCATAGGGACTAAGAGAAGAAAAATCCCCTAGCCCTAGTAAACAAAAGAATAGCGATATAACTATAAAAGTAATTGTTGTTCGTTGGATTTTTTTCTCTAGTGTTCTGTCGCGTATTCGCTTAATAATATAAAGTATCATTAGCGTCAAAGAAATAAATATAACAGCACCCATTGATGCAGTTGCTTCATACCACCCAAAGGGAGCCTTATCGAATATTGAAAGCGTGATTTCCGGGAAATTGTGTGAATACGGAAAGAAAAGCGCAAATGGTACGGCCGATAGCGGGAAGGCGGGATCAGATGTAGGTACATGGTTAAATGCCTGCATATTTGTAAAGACCATAGCGAGACGATGTCCCGCCAGGGTGAGAAATGTGATGGTTGTCGCCGCAAAAGAGAGCAAGAGTTGTTTCTTGGATTCGGTCGTTATAGTGCGGTAAACGAGCAATAAACCACAAACAAAAATAATGTGGATAAATGCGTAATGGAAAGCCCCTAATGCCATAAGTGCGAGTGCGATCCCTAGCAGGGCTCCACCTCTGACGGTATGAAGACGAAGTGTAAGGTGCACGTATAGTGGGGCAATTAGATACCATATAAATGTAAAATGTGCAGGTAGATGAGAACAAAAGAATCCGTTCATGGCCCAGATGACCCCAGTAAGTATGGCAATATTTTTTTGGATACCGAAACGGTACCTTAGGAGCAAGTACATTGAAGCGGCCCCCAAAACTGTGAAGCTCGCGATAGTTAGCTTTAGGCCGACCGAAGCACCAAAAGGGATCGTTAAGAGTGTCTGCAGTGAAAATGTACCAGCTTGCGGATCGGCGTATAGCGGTATACCGCCTGACAGCCAGGGGTTCCACCAAGGAAATTGGTGATAATCTACCAAAGTGACACGTATGGCCTCGTGAATCTGTGCCAAAAAGCTAAAATCCCCTAATTCAATACTATTACCAGTTGTTAGGTATGGCAGTACTAAAAGAGATAATGAAATGACAGAAAATATTAAGTATAGATGGTGTTTTACCCAATAGCTCAGTTGTTGGTATCCTTTTTTAATAAGATCAGGATTATGCATTATGCATATTATAATAAAGTAAACTGTACAGTTTACCCTAATAGTCTTAGTGGTATGCCTTTGGGGGCGATGGTATAATTTGAAGCATCCATTCAAATAGGAGAGTTATGATTACAGTTATTATCGCAGGTGGGTCGGGAACGCGGCTGTGGCCGTTGTCAACGTCAACTAAACCAAAGCAACTTCTTAGTCTTATTGATAGTAAGACGATGATCCAGAACACGTATACGCGCTCGATGGCGTTCGCAGATGAGGTTTATATTGCGCCAGAGACAAGTCTTGTCGAGGAACTGAGAAAGCAGCTACCTGAGCTAGATGATGATCATATTGTTGTCGAACCGGGGCGACGAGGCACGGCAAACTGCATTGTAGCCGCTCTTGCTCATGTCGCGAAACGACACGATCTGGATGAGCCAGTGGCGATTTACTGGGCGGACCACCATATCCGAGACATAAAGGGATTCGCGAAGGTATTTAAGATAGCCGCCGAAGCGTCAAAAAAATCAGGGCTGGTATCTCTGGTTGGGATTGAGCCGACATACCCTTCCACCGCGCTTGGCTATATCGAAAAAGGAAGCGAGTCTCGCGATGTGTCGGGGGTGTATGAGGTGAATTCGTTTAAAGAGAAGCCGGATTACAATACTGCGCAACAATTCGTTCAGTCAGGTAATTATCTATGGAACTGTGGCTATATGGTCGCGACAATTCAGACATATTTAGAGCAGTTTGCCTCGTTTGCCCCAGTACTCAAGCAGCGATTTGATGAGCTATCGACGATTGATGATGAACACAGTCAGGCGTACGCGAATGCGTATCTTGGCTACGAGTCGGACGCTATCGACTATGCATTTACTGAGAAAGTTGACCATCTCATCGTTGTTCCGGCTACCTTTGACTGGATGGATGTCGGGAATTTTAGGGATTTGTATGATTCTGTCGAAAAAGACGAGGCGGGAAATTATCTGCATGGTGACAACATTCACTCGATTGATATCGAAAGTGTCTATGTCCGCAACGAAGAGTCAGATAAGCCGGTGGCGGTTGTTGGACTTGATAACGTCGTTGTCGTCAATACCCCGGACGGCATCTTGGTTGCCCGCACAGACGTTGCGGCAAAAGTTGGTGATATTGCCAAAAAAGTTCAGGGCTAAGTAATCTAAATAATGTAGCCATCTGGGTTGTTGGACTGCCAGCGCCAGGCATCGTTGCAGGCATCGCTGATTGTTTTGGTTGCTTTCCAGCCCAATTCACGCTCGGCTTTAGAGCAGTCAGCGTAATTTGACTCGACGTCGCCAGGTCGCCGGGGTCCGAATTCATACGGTATCTTGTGCCCGCAAGCCGCTTCGTACGCCTGCACTACATCGAGCACCGATGTACCATTGCCAGTCCCAAGATTGTATATGCTTACACCCGGAGAACTATGATTGAGCGCCGCGCCATGTCCAGCCGCCAAATCAACAACATGGATATAATCACGCAGACAGGTGCCGTCTGGAGTGTTGTAATCATTGCCGTGGATGACTAGTTTATCGCGTTTGCCGACGGCAACTTGCGATACATACGGAAAGAGATTGTTCGGAATACCTGCCGGATCTTCGCCAATCGTGCCGTCTTCATATGCGCCGACTGGGTTGAAGTACCGCAGGATAGTAATCGAAAGCGACGGGTCAGCCGTGGCAGCGTCGCGAAGGATTTGTTCGTTCATGTATTTTGTCCAGCCGTACGGGTTGGTGATGCCACGGCCGACCGAGCTGGTTTCGGTGAGAGGTAGTTCTGACGGGTCACCGTATACGGTGGCTGACGAGCTGAAGATTAACCGTCGAACACCGTGTGCGTGCATGACTTCAAGCAGGGTGAGTGTTGAGTCGAGATTGTTGCGGTAGTACTGCAGCGGTTTCTCAACTGATTCGCCAACTGCTTTGAGGCCAGCAAAGTGGATGACGGCGTCGATGTCATTTTCGGCGAATACGGCTGACAATGTATCCACGTCGCAGACATCGATTTCATAAAACGGAATTGTCTGACCGATAATTTTTTCGACACGGTTGACTGCCTCGCGTGAGCTGTTCGATAAGTTATCGACGATGACGGCACTGTGACCAGCAGTGTGCAGTTCAATAATAGTATGAGAGCCGATATAGCCCGCTCCACCCGTCACAAGTACATTCATGAGTTATGCTCCTTTGTAATTATCACTGACGATTTTTCTCATTTTTTGGATAAATAGGTTTTTGTGGAATCGCTTCGCAGTGCGTTGCATGGCGGCTGGTTGGAACCACAAAGTTTCGAATCGTCGTAGGGCATTCACTAGCGCATCGGTCGTGCGCGGCTCAAACACAATGCCGTTGACACCGTCCTGGATAATATCTTCACTGCCGCCGTGTCCATATGCAATGACAGGCGTGCCAGCTGCGAGTGCTTCAACTTGGACAATGCCAAAATCTTCTTCTATTGGAAAGAGGTAGCCGATGGCACCGCCGAATAATTCAGCAACCCGCTCATCATTTGGGAAATGTTCAAATGTTACGGTTGGTCCCGCAATGGAAATGAGCCGTTCGTGATCTGGACCGCCCCCGCTCACGATGAGAGGGAGTGATAATTTGTTGCAAGCGTGAATGGCTATCTCGGGTGTTTTATAGGGCAGCGCTTGGCGTCCGTGTGCAAGATAATATGTTCGCTCATTATACCGTTTCGCGTGAGGCGAAAATCGCTCATACTCAACAGGCGGGTTCACAATGGTACTGTTGCGGCCGTAATATTTCTTAATACGACGCTGCACTTCGGTTGAGTTTGCGACAAATACATCGACAGCCTGCGCGGCACGGTAATCAGCCCGTTTCAGGCCTGGCTTCATGAGCCAGAATCCAATTCGTGCAGGCCAATTAAGCCAGCCAAATCCGGGGTCTTTCATGTAATCCTGGGGACTCACCCAATAGTAACGAATCGGCGTATGACAGTAGCAAATATGCACTTGATCGTCGCGAGTTTTGCGAACTTGCTTGCTCTCTGCCGAGCTACTGCTAATGATGATGTCGTAGTCGGATAAATCAATCTTTGAGAATGCATGAACTCGCAGCATCGGAAAAAGTTTATGGAATTTACGTAATGGTCGAGGCAGTTTTTGAAGCCAGGTGGTATGTACGGTTTTTTGATCGTAGAGTTCTTGAAGGCGCGGGTCAGGCTCAAAAACAGATGTAAAAATATCAGCTTGAGGGAATGCGTCTAGTAGCGCAAGATCAACGCGGGCCACCCCACCCATATCAGTGATCCAGTCAGTGACAATAGCTATTCGAGGAAAAGACATCATCGTGCTCCGCTGCGGTTCAATACGACGAGTATGGTTTTGAGTAGGATTTTAACATCCAGCCAGAAGCTCCAGTTCTGTACATAGTAGAGCTCTAGCTCGATGCGCTCATTGGTGGGCAGATCGCTGCGGCCGGATACCTGCCAGAGTCCAGTGATGCCCGGGCGAACTTCATGCAGCAGCGCGCCGTGTGTGCGCGAGAACTTTGCTTTTAATTCAGTAGCCGGAATGGGCCGCGGACCGACCAGGCTCATGTCACCTAGTATGACATTGATAATTTGACCGATCTCGTCGAGCGAACTGCTTCGTAAAAATCTGCCAAATGATGTAATGCGCGGGTCATGCTCGACTTTGAAATCTCGCTGGTATTCCTCGATCAAATCCTGACGTCCCATTTTTTTGAATATTTCCACGGCGTTTTCGCCAGAATATTTTGGGATCATCGAGCGGAATTTGTACATTTTAAACGGCTTGCTATGTTTCGTGAGCCTGGTATGAGTAAAGAAAACCGGGCCAGGGTTAAAGATCACTTGTAGCACGATTAGTAGTAGCATCAGCGGGATCCAGAGCGGCGCGGATATGATAACGCAGCCGATATCAAATATTCGTTTGACAACTTCGCCCCAGCCGATCAGCGGGCTTTTATAGACACTGATAATCGGATAGCCGAGAAAGACGTCGATGTCATTTTTGCCTGAGTAAAACTCATTTTCGCCTGGAATAAAACAGTACTGAATATGACGGATTTGAGCTGCGCTGATGATCATTTCATTTCGTTTTGAGCTGTCAAACAGGTTCGTTTGGATAATCGTGTCAATATCGAGCGAATCAAGCTGCTCCAGAGCTGACTCAGTAGAGGTGAACACGGCGCCAGGGAATGTATCAGGAGCGTTACCGGCAATTGCGACGACATTATAGCCAGTCCGGCCCGTTGAGCCCAGACTGGTAGCGATGTCGGCGGTCGCGTCGTTGTTGCCGATGATCATGACGCGCTGCACGCCCCGTCCAATGTAAAACATCATGTCACGGATGAGCCGCATAATTTCTCGCCCCAACATGAGAAGGATAAACACAAGAACCGCGGCATATACTGGCACCAGCCGTGCCGGGAACACGGGGATGCCGCTGACAAAGGCATAACCGATCACCAGTAGAATACCGATAAATGATCCGACCAGTAGCTTGCCATGTTCGGTAAGCCGTTTATTGTATACCCTGGGGCTATAAAGGCCGAGCGACCACAGTATGAGCAGCCAGAGCGGGATCAGTTCTGCAAAAGTAATAAAAAATTCAATAGCCGGGATTTGATGAACGAGAGGACGAGGATCAAACTGGACGCGCATGACATATGCTAGAACGAACGCCAGCAATACTGCCGTAATGTCTGACAGGATCAAGGCGATGGTATACAAGCGGACCGTTTTGACTGGCATGTATCATAATTGTACCATTAGGGGTGATGAAGCAACATACCTCACATCTTCGCCAGTCTGATACGCGGCTGCTCCGGGCTGTTATCGCGGCTGGTTTAGGCGTGATTTTCTTGAGTCTCGCGTATGGTTTTTTGTCGACCTGGCTTGGCACGAGTATCGGGCCTTTGTTGTTTTGGAAAGCTGCTAAAGATATCGTCATAGCCGTACTAGCGCTCATTATGCTGGGTTGGATTGCAGCTGACTGGCGCAGGCGAAAACGAGTATTGTTTGAGCCGGTCATGATGATGATCATGCTGTATGGGTTGGTTATGTCGCTTGTCACGCTGGCGCAGTGGAACGGCCTGACGAATCAGCTGCTAGCCGGAGTAATATTTGATACACGCTATCTGCTGCTATTTTCGGTCATGTACAGCACCCAGTATTTTTTGGCGACAATGCGATGGCGTGATGTGATGAAACGGTTAATTGTCGTATCGACGATGGTACTGGTCGTAATCGGTATTTTGCAGGTAACGATACTGCCGGCTGATTTTCTGACTCAGTTCGGTTATAGCGACCAGACAATCGCGCCTGTCAGCACGATTGACGCTAATCCTGAAGCGCGTCGGGCGTTTGCAACTATGAGCGGCCCGAATGATTACGGAGCATTTATGATTTTGAGCCTTGCGATATGTGTTGTCATGATGCAATCCGGCTGGCAGCGCTGGGCTGCGATCGGGGTAGCCGCTATAGGTCTTTATATATCAGGATCACGCAGCGCTTGGCTTGGCGCTATAGTTGCTGCCCTGGCACTCGCAGTTATCAGGCTCGGCCGTCGGATTATGAATTCGCGAGGGATTGCAATTGCTATACTAAGTATAGTAATTAGTATCAGTACTCTTTTATATCTGGCAACGATAATTCCGCAATTACGACTCGCGGTATTTCACTCCAGCCCGGGCGACAGCCACCTGACAGAAGGTTCAACCGACCTGCATTGGCAGCACACCATGGACGGCGTGCAACGCGTTGTGGCGAACCCGTTCGGCTGCGGGCTAGGCTGCGCCGGACCAGCTTCATTTTATGGAGATAAGGCACGTATTAGCGAGAACTATTATGTGCAAATCGCCGAGGAGATTGGAGTTATCGGTCTTGCTATCTGGGCGGCGTTGTTCGCTGTTGTTATGCGGCAACTATATCGCGTTCGGTCTGATCGCTGGGCGACGGTAGTCTTAGCTAGTGGGATTGGTCTCACCGTCGTTGGATTTTGGCTGCATGTGTGGGCGGATGACGCTGTGAGTCTAATGTGGTGGGGGCTAGCCGGACTGCTGCTCGGACAAATTGCTAGCCAAAACAAAGAAAAAGCACTATCATTACATACATAACTCATGGCAAAAAAGAAAACAAAAAACAAATTCCATCTGTTGATTGAATTTCTCAAGCTACAGGTCGCTGGTAATATTTTATTCTGGGTGACGTACGTTGCCTACGCGCTATTCGATTATGGAGCTCGTATCCCATATCCGGTTAGCTTTATTATGGCAACAATCGCTGGCAATATCGTATTTTTCCTGGTTGACCGCCACTGGATCTATAATTCGCGGAATGGTAGACGCAAGAGCTCGCGAGAAGTAGTACGGTTTATCATTTTTATGACGGCGAACTTTTTCATTAATATTCTCATCGTGCATTGGTTGCATCAGTTACTGCACATCTCGCCGTATGTGGGACAGTTTATTGCCGCGGCATTTTTCACTGTTTGGACATTTTTAGGGCTGCATTTTTGGGTATTTCATCCCGACCATACCCGTCACCCAGCACTGACATATCATCGGAGGAAAGCTCGTGGACGCAAATCGACCAAGCAAAAAACAGCGTGAACTACTGCAGTTTATTGACGGGTTTATTAAAGGCTACGGTTACGGCCCAAGCTACCGTGAAATCATGCGGTCGCTTAACTATAAATCTGTTTCAACAGTCGCGACTCATGTCGATAATTTAATTGCCAAACGTCATAGAGTTAAAAAAGATAATTAGGCCAGATACCGTGCTGTTGTGTGACCGGGCGTAACCATACTTGAGCATCAGCCTGCCGCTCACACGCATGTTGATTTGCACAAGCAGTGGCTACTGGAGCGGACGGCGATGAGGATTGAGGCTTATCTTGCTGCTCCGACCGACACGAAGCGCCAGCAAATTGATACATTGCTTAGTGCAGTCGGATTGCTGGTAGACCATGAGGCGGCCCTAGAGCTTAGCAAAAAACTTGAAGTAGCATCCTAGCGATATTTACACCTCATATCAAACAGGGTAAAATAGCTGTTGTATTTATCGTCTGAAATGGCGATCGCACCTACATAATCACAGACCAAACCACCACAAGTGTTTTGGTCTGGACATTCCGGCGTGGCGCAGCGGTAGCGCAGTTGACTGTTAATCAATTGGTCGCTGGTTCGAATCCAGCCGCCGGAGCCAAGAGTATATATGTGACAAGAAGTCCAATAAGCAGTTTTACTGCTGGACTTCTTTTTATTTGAATTATAATAGTCTCATGAGTTCAAGGCTAGTAATCCTCCGCGGTAATTCGGGTATTGGCAAGACGACCGTATCTAAGCTGCTTCAAAAAGAGCTGGGCTTTGGCACGATGCTGGTATCACAGGATGTTATACGTCGAGAAATATTACGCGTTCGCGATGAAGAAAGTAACCCTGCGATACAGCTGATCTATGATCTTTGTATGTACGGCAATCGTATTGGTTACACGGTTATTCTTGAAGGTATTCTTAGTAATAAAAAATATGGCACTATGATAAAGAAACTTATCGATGATTTTGATGGTGATGTAGATGTGTATTATTTTGACATACCGTTCGATGAAACCATTCGACGACATTCGAGTAAACCCAACTCACATGAATTTGGTGAAAAGGAGATGAAAGAGTGGTGGAAGGATAGAGATTATCTTCGGGTTCAAGGCGAGAGAATGATAAATGAAAATATGACCCAAGAGCACATCGTTAATCTTATAAAAGGTTCGTGACCTGTAAGCTGAGCCAGACTCAGCAGGTAAATACCCCTACCGGGTTCCCTGACCAAAAGTCAGATTTACCCCTTGAGTCAGACAAGAGTACCAATTGTCACCAAAAGGTACAAAACCGTTAGAACCGTCCGAAAGGGCGGTTTTTTCGTGCTCACCCCTGATATTTAGTCCTGAAATTGACCAGTTTCTCCTAGGGAGACTGGACAGCCGAAAAGCTGACCGAGTTCCTTGACCGGAAGGCTCTGGTA
>CAZHGM010000003.1:0-48082 GCA_964532145.1 uncultured Candidatus Saccharibacteria bacterium
CAACCTGTGCAGCACCGGTAATCATGTTCTTGACGTAGTCGGCGTGACCTGGCATATCGACGTGTGCGTAGTGACGCTTTTCAGATTCGTACTCCTGGTGAGATGTCGCGATGGTAATACCGCGAGCTTTTTCCTCAGGGGCGTTGTCGATTTGGTCGTAGTCAACTTTTTTGTTGACATCGCTTGGTAGTTTTTTAGCAAGCACAGCTGTAATAGCAGCTGTCAATGTCGTTTTACCGTGGTCAACGTGACCCATGGTACCGACGTTGACGTGAGGCTTGCTTCGGTCAAAATCTGCCATAAAGTAGATCTCTCCTTGTTATATTACATTCATTGATATTAGTTGTATCGTTCGCGACGCGACATGTTCTCTTGCCAGATCAACTAGCACTCAAACACAGCGTCGCGCGCATACGGTCAATTATAGAGATAATCCATCCGCCTGTAAAGAGTAAAGAGGTGTCATAGACTCCCACGAATATAAAACGGCCAGCGCGCGAGAATGAGTAGTTTATGGGTTTTGTGATTAGTCTTAATTAAATGGGTGTGATGATGAGTGATACTTCGAGTCGTAGAAATCAGTGAGCGAGTGTAGATGTTATATCCAGATTCTTCGTATTTTCGCAAAATGTCGAGATATTCTTTTGACTGCTGAAGTGATAATCCAGCCAGCGAGTCCGTGTGCTTTCTTGGGACAACCATGAGGTGTTCTTTTACGCTTTGACCGTCCCAAATGGAATAAGGGAAAGAGTTCTTCACTACTAAAAAGTTGGTTGACTCTTCAATAAGTGCGGGTGTTTGAGATGCGCTCTCACAAAACGGACAGATTCCATCGTGGTGCTTGAGATAGCGCTTGTACCGTTTTTCTTCTTGAGTAGAGCGAGTTGCAGTCATCTTTCGTAAGTATAGCAAAGCATAAATTGGTTAACCAGCACGATTTTTGCGAACTTCCGTTGAAGATATATCATTCTCCATATTCGAACGAAGTGTTACGAGTAACCGTCTTTCTGCTATGGCTTGTTTAGCCCATTTTTGATTCATAGAATCTTGAATCTCGTCATGATGACCGGGACGGATAACACAAACCGCCTTGCGTTCCATATCTGACAAATAATCTTCCATGCTTGGCAGCTGATCAGAGCCTACTACCAGGTAGGTATTACGTCCTTCAAGCCCTAACCGTTCCTCAATTGTGATGGGTGCAACATCGTTGATTTGTTCTAGCCCTATATCAGCTCCTGAAATATCATCGACAAACACAGGAATATCAAAATAAGTATCCAAGTTCGAAATCATATCGACACGTTCCAAGAATGACCACCATCTTGCTGCAACTTTTCCAAGTTTTCGTTGGACATACTCACTACTGTTTGGGATAAGAACAAGCGCCTCGACTCTTCCGTCATGGTTCGCTACGGCCCTCCCTGCCGATTGAAGTGCATCTATGTGACCACTATGAATTGGCGCAAGCGACCCCACTAAGCCAACCGCGTTGCCCTCACGGAGCGAATATGGTGACAAAGTAGATAATCGCGGTATTGGCATGGTTATAATGAAATTATACTTATTTTATTATACTATACTTGTTTATATTTGTCAACTTATCTTTGTCTCATTTTGTAAAATACTTTGTTTGACATTGCGTGCCAATGCACACACGTTTGGTGCTCCAACGATAAACGTATTACTTCTGAGATTAAATGCTTGATCTTTTAATGACACTACCTCTCCCCCTGCTTCCGTAACAAGTAGTAAGCCTGGTGCCACATCGTGCGGTTTAATGTTAGCGCCAAAGTAGCAAGCCGCCTGAATTGTGCCGTCAGCGACAGATGTCAAGAAATACCCAGTTGCACCTACAGGTGCAAAAAACTTTAGCTTGCTGGGAGCAAAATACTCATACAAATTCTTGTAGGAAGTGGCGTCTGCGTAAATATACGAGTCTGATAGATCACGTTGATGTATGGAGAGTTTATTACCATCTTTGTATGCCCCCTCACCTTTGACGGCCTCATATAGCTCATCCTGGACAAATCGATACAATACAGAGGCAACTACCGAGTTATTTACCACCAGAGCTGCCATATTAGAACAGTATGGTAAGCCATGAACAAAACTGCCCGTACTATCGATGGGATCAACCAGCCAAGTAGCATCGCCCTTTCCCCTAACGGGCTCGGTTTCCTCTCCTTTGAAACCAATCTCCGGGAACGTACGTGTGAGACGCTTCTTGAGTTCCGTTTCTATCTTAATATCAAACTCGGTTACAGGAGATAGATCATTCTTGGACTCATGTTTTGTGGCTCCATAATGATATACTAGCTCATCCCGAAAGCCTTTAAAGACCTCTACGATGATATTTTGCGACTCTTTGATTATTGTCTCATCAACCATTTTTTTCCTTTTTCCAAATACCTATTACACTACACGAAGCCCGTCAAGCGCCTGACCACTCGTAATTATATTCTGGATGTTACGTTTTTGAATTTCGCCCCCTTCATATCGTAGTGTGAAACTTAAGGAAGATAATGCCTTCCAGCCCACCAAGGCGCGGAATGTTTCTTCATTCCACCTGTCATAGCCTCGCTGTGATTCAACTACTTTTCCTAGTGGAGCCTTATCCCCCATCTGACACCTAGATCTCCACTCGGCAAGATCAAAACACCGAGGCCCTACAGCAGCAGCATCTAAATCAATCGCGTGAAGCGTGTCATTACCATCTGCAACGATATTATCCGCTTTGAAATCCCCATGAACCAAGCCTGGATCACTTTCAACTAGCTGCTGGAATGGATACTTACTATTCAAGCGTTCAAGTTCCCCGTCAAGATACTCGACTTCTTTCGAGCCAGCCTGGTGATCTAAAATGTATTGAAGGCGTTCTTTTACATACCTAGGTATGTCCAGTCGACGAAGGTCTATACCCTTTTGTACATGCGGCAGGCTATTAGATAGCGAACTAGTAAGCGATGCTATCTCACCCGCATCTTCATCGCCTAGACGAGGAGACGAGCGCATAAGTGGATATCTTGACAGTATATGATCCTCAATCTCAACGGGATAAGGTTCGTGTGGACGAACAACGGGCGCTACCGCTCCTGCGAGCCAAGATACTCAATGTGAATAGTAAAGATCGTGTGGATCATCTCTTTCTGCCTCGCGGGATTTCCTACTAATGCGTACAACAAGTTTTTCAGAGGGTGAAATAACTACTATTTTATTATTCGTGGACACAGTTCGAGAGTCTAATGGAATATAGTCGCATCAAGAAGCTTTTTTAATTCTACTTTCTCATTCATACTATATGGTCTTCTACTTAAAAAATTTTATTAAATGAGCCTGGGAGATAGAACTATATCCACTTAATATCTGATTGTCAATATTATTTCTCCCTCTACCGTGTAAGGTAATGGGAGAAACAGATACTAACGTCTCGAAAGTCGTTATTTTTTGTTACGTTTCTCAATGATCTCTTGGGCAACGTTTGGTGGTACTTCCTCGTACTGGGCAAGCTCCATCGTGCTGGCGGCGCGGCCTTGGGACATGCTGCGAATATCACTGGTGTAACCAAACATGTTGCTGAGCGGCACAAAGGCTTTTATAAGCTTGGCGCCAGCCATAAGGTCTTCCATTGAGTCAATTCGTCCACGGCGGGAGTTAAGGTCGCCGATAACATCCCCCATGAATTCCTCAGGAGTGGTTACTTCGACATGCATCACCGGCTCAAGCAGAACCGGCTTTGCCTTTGGGATACCTTCTTTGACAGACAGCACACCGGCGAGGTTAAACGCTAGCTCGCTGGAGTCAACGTCGTGATAGCTACCGTCATAGAGCGTCGCTTTGACACCGATCATCGGGTAACCGGCGATAACACCGTTTGACAGCGTATCTTCGATACCTTTTTTAACAGGCATGCGGTATTCCTGCGGTACGACACCACCTTTGATCTCGTCAACGAACTCGAAGCCTTCGCCTGACTCAGTTGGCTCAAATCGTACCCACACGTCACCGTACTGACCACGACCACCAGATTGTTTGGCGTGTTTTCCTTGGGCTTCGGCCATGCCGCGAATCGTTTCACGGAAGGCAACCTGCGGCTCACCGACATTTGCCTCGACCTTGAACTCTCGTTTCATACGATCAATCAAAATCTCAAGGTGAAGCTCACCCATTCCAGACATAATTGTCTGTCCGGTTTCTTCGTCGGTGTGAATCCTAAATGTTGGGTCTTCTTCAGCCAGGCGCTGCAAAGCAATCCCCATTTTTTCCTGGTCAGCCTTACTCTTCGGCTCAACCGCAATAGACACTGGCGGGTCTGGGAATGTAATGCTCTCCAGCGCAATCGGGTGAGCAACATCGCTCAGTGTGTGACCAGTAAAGGTGTTTTTGAGTCCGACGACGGCCGCGATGTCACCGGCACCAATTCGGTCGATGTCTTCTCGTTTGTCAGCGTGCATACGAACGATACGCCCGACGCGTTCTTTTTCGCCTGTCGTCGTGTTGAGTACATAACTGCCCGCACTCAGTACACCTGAGTACACGCGCACAAAAATCAGCTTACCGACAAATGGATCAGTTGCAATCTTAAACGCCAAGGCCGCCATCGGCTCTTTGTCATCAGGCTTACGACCAATTTCATCGCCAGTTTTAGGGTTGGTCCCCCAGATTTCATCAACGTCCAGCGGGCTTGGTAGGTAATCGACCATCAGATCAAGTACCTTCTCGACAATCACGCCGCGGCCGTCCCCACCAGTGACAAGGTAGAAGTCACCAGCCAAGACTCGTTTGCGAAGCGCTGCTTTTAGCTCATCGACAGAAATAGCATCTTCACCCTCTTCGAGAAACCTCATCATCAAATCATCGTCGGCTTCAACCGCGTTTTCGACAAGGAGGCTGCGAGCGTTTTTACATTTCTCGAGCATATCAGCCGGAATATCCCCGGGTACGAGCTCGCGATCATGGTAGTCGGCGTAGGTGTACGCCTTCATGTCGATCAAATCAACAACACCATTTATGGTCTTTTCAAAACCAATCGGGATATGGATTGGAAATGCTTGTTTACTGAGACGACTGTGGATACTCTCGAGAGACTTCCAGAAATCACCACCAGTCTGGTTGATTTTGTTGATGAAACAAATGCGCGGTACACCATATTTGTTGGCCTGACGCCACACGGTCTCGCTCTGAGCTTCAACGCCCATTTTGCCGTCAAATACCGTGACTGCGCCATCAAGCACGCGGAGACTGCGCTCCACCTCAGCGGTAAAGTCGATGTGACCTGGTGTATCGATAATATTAATTTTATGGTCTTTCCAAAAACAGGTTACGGCAGCTGAAGTAATGGTAATCCCTCGCTCTTTCTCCTGTTCCATCCAGTCGGTTGTTGCGCTATCACCATCTGCTCCTCGCACTTCGCCGATCTTGTGGTTGATACCTGTGCGATACAAGATGCCCTCGGTGGTGGTTGTTTTGCCCGCGTCAATATGCGCAATAATACCGATATTGCGGTATTGTTTCAGCGCTACGTCCTTTACTGTTGCCATGTCCTACCCCCTTGCAAAGTGCGCGAATGCGCGGTTAGCTTCAGCCATCTTGTGTGTATCTTCCTTCTTCTTAAATGCAGCACCAGCTTCATTGTACGCATCAACGATCTCAGCGGCGAGGCGTTGGTTGTATGGCATACCTTTGCGGCCACGAGCGGACTGTACGAGCCACATGAATGCAAAGTGCTGTTGGCGGTGTCCCTGGATTGGGAATGGAATCTGGTAGTTAGCACCACCGACACGGCGGCTTTTGACTTCGAAGTTCGGCTGTATATTGTGAAACGCCTTCTCGAACACCTCAAGCGGTTCTTCGCTTTTCAGCTTTTTTGCGGCAATTTCAAGCGCGCTGTAGACGGCACGCTCGGCGACGTACTTTTTGCCATCCAGCATGGATTTGTTGATCAACCGCTGCACCAGCACAGACTGGTATTTACGGTCAGGATTGAGCTTGCGCTGTAGTTTTTTAGTAACTTTACGAGGCATGACTACTTACCCTCTTTCTTCGCGCCATATTTGCTACGGCCTTGTTTGCGTTTTTGGACGCCCTGAAGGTCAAGTGCGCCGCGAACGATGTGATAGCGAACACCCGGTAGATCTGGCACACGACCGCCGCGCACGAGCACGACAGCGTGCTCTTGCAAGTTATGGCCTTCGCCGCCGATGTAGGCCCAGACTTCCTGATGGTTGGTCAGGCGGACACGAGCGACTTTACGAAGTGCTGAGTTCGGTTTCTTTGGTGTTTTGGTGGTGACGCGGATACAGACGCCGCGCTTGAGCGGGGCGGACTGGTCGTAATAACGCGTTTTGAGCGCGTTATGAATGCGGCCCAGGTGCGGTGACTTGCTCTTTTTGTCGGCAGTCTTACGGGGCTTGCGCACGAGCTGATTAATTGTCGGCATAATTCTCCTTATTAGCGGATAGTCGCCTCGCGGCGCAGGTCGTCCGTTTCTCTCCGCGCGTTCTTTAGAAATATTTATCATACGTCTACATCACGTGCTCGAGATAACGAACGATCTGCATCCACAATGCGATCATCCTTATCTGTGATAAACGAAGCAAAAGAGTGCTAAATTCTTTTCGTCTCGTACTATGCATTGGCCGGACAGCATTCCGCCAACACGTCTCGTTCGTTATAGAAGTGTACACATTTTTCCAAAACTAGCGAGAGGAAACTCGAGATAAATTATAACAAATCACAGCTATAATGTCCATTATGACCAATTACTACGGCCATACTGTATATGTATGATATGTACTAAAATGCACTATGCTATGACCAGCAACTATTTCTTGCATAACTTCACTGCTAATTGTATCCGAATAAGGAATACGAGTACCATCAATATAGCCATTTGTATTTGCAGGAATTTTACTGCTAATAATTATACTTATTATTTCTGGGATAGCTTCACCTGTTTTATTGTCATTAGCAGTTCTTACAACTGTCGTTTGAGCGATGGTTTTGGAATGCCCGCCTGGGACAGAAAAAAATCTCTCCGGTTGCCTTACCGCTGCGTCAACTCTCCAACCTTCTTTTTTTAATTTTGTTGACATGTCATTTTGATATACTGCTGCGTCTGTCACCGCGTACATTCTCGATTCTGATACCTGGCAATACTGCTGTGATAGCGGGTAATCTCTATTGCATACTTGCTCTTTGTGACGAGCTATTTCTCTTGTTGCGACACTTGTCGAAAGATCATTAATGATGCTTGAATTTCTCGTCTCAAATTCAGAGACCATTTTGCTTTGTGCTATACGGTTATATATAAATAACCCGCTAAGTATAGCTACGAGAAACACTATTATGGCTATTATCATGTGTCGATGACTCCATGAATTTGTTTCGGTTTGTTTAATTTTCATGCTATAAAGTATAAGAAGATATTTCATAATTACAACTCTTTCAGTTTTACCGGTAATAGAATAATAATACTTATGCCAACACGGCACACACAATCAGGAGGTATTGTGAGCACATTCTGGCAGAGGTTACGTTCCCGAGCGGTCATCTTGGTTTCCGCTTTTGCACTTCTCGCAGGCATGAATCTTTTTAATGCCAGCACTGCAAGCGCAGCGTACATGCATCTTCAAGGAAATGCGTGTCCCGGAGGATACATTCTCCAGCTCATCGCTGTCACTTCAACGGAAAGCGTCTATGGAACTTTCGCAGACAATGGATGGAATGTCCATCTCAGTTACTACGACGGCGATGAGCTGGTCAACTTCGCAGTGAAATGCAACAACAATGTGTGGTACTACCCCACACGCCAGGTCACTGGCTTCGCTTCACCGCGTTGGTTAGGCTGGATCTAATTTACTAGCCTTCCTCATCACCCCCACCCTTCACGGTCGAGCCCGCTCCCGGAAGGGGGCGGGTTTCGTCGTTCAGGCGGTATCATCAACCTTCATTGCACTTATAGGAACATGTGTTGTTATAGTGTATAGTGCACACATCGCCAAGGTGGCGATGTGTAGGCATCCACTACATTAGGCGGTGGAGTACAAATGACCGAGACCGTCGTAACTGCAAACGAGCTTTGGGCGGCCAAGCTGGGTTTCAACCACGCAGGAGTTCAGTGGCTTACCCGCGTTTTAAACACTGCTCTGTAACGCTGCAACGGACAGTATGTTCCGTCACAAGCAGACCTCAACAGCATCGGATGGAGAGCTGCTTCTGTGTTGATGCAAAGGGTCAGACAAACTCGACCGATCATCCATTGCACATGAAGGCCGAGAGACTGCTCGGATACACCATCCAGCATCACGATAATGATGCGCGGAGCTTCTTGCCACAATTCTAGAGCAAGGAACATAGCGAGCTGATGCATGATTTAGCAGATGCTTGTGTATGCGTAATGTGATATCAGGTTGACAAATACGCCTACGAAGTGTAATCTACGTCTATCATCCAGGAGTTGGATGGTGCACCTACAACCCGAAGGAGGTGGTTGTCGTGACCGTCACGACGACCCCAGCAATACCCGCCTTTGCCTTCGACCCGAAGATCAGCGAGAGACCGTCCAAGGCAAGCGTACTCGATGCCATCATGCGAGAGGGCAAGTGCTCCAGGCCCGAAGCCGGCAGCGTCCTCAAGTGGATCTCCGATATCGTCGTACACTGCCGTACATCGGGTGATGTCTACTACCCGACGGCCAGGGAGATGAAGAGCCGCATCTACGAGATCATGGACACGATCCTCCCGCACGGCAAGGCTCCGCAGGACGGTTCAGCTCACGCCATGGTTGGCGCCCTGCTCCTCGACCCGCGGCGCAACGAGACCGCCATCTTCCACGACAACCGCGACACCGAAGGCAACCCCAACTACTGCCAGGTCGGCATCGCCATCGGCGTCTTCTGACGCCACCCTCACACCCCGCCAACCCTTCACGGTCGAGCCCGCTCCCGGAAGGGGGCGGGTTTCGACTTTTGATCTAGCAAATCGAGGACTGTTTGACCGAAGTAGTGAGCGCCACTGGCGCTCACTACAAAGAAAGTCCCGCAGATAAATAACACCAAAACTGCCCGCGAATTGCGGGCAGTTTTATGCGTCTAGCGTGGAGTGTTATTCTTCAGCTTCGGTTTCTACCGAGGCTTCGACTTCGACATTTTCAACCTCATTCTGGTCTTCTCCCTCTGTCGATTTCACGTCGTCACTATCATCGTCATCCGTATCATCACTAACTGCTTGATCGTCACCAGTCACCACGCCGGTACCAACCGGAATCTTGCGGCCGATAATGACGTTTTCTTTCAGGCCATAGAGATGGTCGACGCGGCCAGAAACAGCAGCGTTGATCAGCACGCGAGTCGTGTCCTGGAAAGATGCAGCCGATAGGAAGCTATCGCTCCAGATCGACACTTTCGTGATACCGAGAAGCAGTTGCGTAAATTGGGCAGGCTGCTTACCCTCATCGGTCAGTCGTTTGTTTTCCTCAACAACAGCAGCTTTACTGATGATATCGCCGGTCACAAACAAACTGTCGCCCGGCTCTTCGATCTGCACACGGCTGAACATCTGCCGGACAATGATCTCAAGATGCTTGTCGGCGATGTTCTGACCCTGAGCAGCATAGATATGCAACACTTCGTTGATCATATAGCGCTGCGTAGCCTCAATGCCCTTGAGACGCATGAGCTGGTGCAGGTTGATTGAACCGTTAGTAATGCGGTCACCCGCCTCAACCGTATCGCCATCAATTACGGTTAGCTGACGTTGATGTGGAATTTCGTAACGAACTGCCGCTTCAGCACTACTTGTGATGACAAGTTCACCGTCAGCCACTTGCACGTTTCCATCAAATGGAGCGACGAGCGGCATCGATTGATCTTCATTGCTGGCCAGCACATCGCCGGCCGTTACATCGGTGCCAGACTTGACACGAACGATCTGCCCGTCGAGCTTGACGCTTTCAGTCTTACCTTTGTTTGGGGTTACTTGAACGATATAGTTGTCGCCCTCTTCCCAGACTTTGACGTTACCCGCGACCTCAGAGATGATCGCTTCACCCTTTGGCGTACGAGCTTCAAACAACTCGTCGACACGTGGCAGACCTTGGGTAATATCATCACCTGCCACACCACCGGCGTGGAAGGTACGAAGCGTCAGCTGGGTACCAGGCTCACCCACGGACTGAGCAGCGATAACACCGACAGGCTGAGCTACGGCAACCTTTTCGCCAGTCGCCATGTCGATACCATAGCTTCGTTGCGGAACACCGCGAAGTGTTTTGCTGGTGAGTATACTCATGATTGCGACTGAGTCGATTTTTTCATCACCCTGAATCGCATCAGCTACTTCACGGGTGATCAGATCAGCCCGTTCGATATGTCCTTTGACGTCTTCAGCAGCGTAACGCCCATAGAGACGATCACCGAAGTCGATACCGGTAACGTCAGTTTCTGAGCGGTAAATTCGGAATCCATCGTCATCGTCGCGTTCGTCCTCGACAGTGAAGATATCCTGGCTAACATCGACAAGACGCCGTGTCAGGTAGCCTGAGTCTGCAGTCTTAAGCGCCGTATCAATCAGACCTTTACGCGTACCACGGGTGTAGACGAAAGCCTCAAGCGGCGAGAGACCGTCCTTAAAGCTATGCCTGATCGGCAGCTCGATTTCTTTACCGGTCGCGTCGACGACGACACCGAGGTTAGCGGCGGCCATTTTGACGTTACCGATGTCACCACGGGCACCACTATCAACCATCACGGCAATTGAGGTATCTTCGTGAATGATCTTTTCGTTGAGGACTTTGATGATTTCTTTGTCGATATTGCGCCACGTTTCAACTGTCAAGTTGTAGCGCTCTTCATCGGTGATGAGACCCTGCTCATACTGGTCAGAGATCTGCGCAGTACGTTTATCACCAGCCGGGATGATTTTGTCGTCAATTTCCGGCACGTCAAAGTAGTCATTCATACCTGTTGAGACAGCACCTTCGGTCGCGTAGCGCAGCGCCAGGTCTTTGATAGCATCAGCGGTTTCAGCGGTTTGTTCCTGGCCGTATTTGTCAAAAATCCGACTCAGAACTTTTTTGAGGGCTTTTTTGCTCATGACGTCGTTAACGTAGGCGAAATCTTCAGGCAGTACTTCGTTGAAGAAGACACGGCCAAGCGACGTCTCACGCATTTCACCTTTAGCCTTTAAGCGAATAGGTGTCTGGAGCTTGATAACGCCTTGGTCACGCGCCATGATAGCTTCTGCGAGTGAACTGTATGATTTGATCATCTTGGTCTGGACACTTGGCTTGGGATAGGTCAAGTAGTAACAGCCCAGCACGATGTCCTGTGCAATGTTGAGAATTGGTGAACCATCAGCTGGTTTTAGCAAGTTATTTGTTGCACTCATCAGATCGCGTGCTTCTGCCTGGGCCTCTTTTGAAAGCGGCAAATGAACGGCCATCTGGTCACCATCGAAGTCAGCGTTAAAGCCGGTACACACAAGGGGGTGAAGCTGTATAGCCTTGCCCTCGATCAGTTTTGGCTGGAACGCCTGAATCGATAGACGGTGAAGACTCGGTGCGCGGTTTAGCAGTACGTATTTGCCTTTTGTCACTTCGTCCAACGCATCCCAGATAACTGTTTCGCCTGATTCAATCAAGCGAGTTGCACTACGAATGTTGTGGGCGTACTCGTTCTCGAGCAGCCAGCTGACAACAAATGGCTTAAACAGCTCAAGTGCCATCTGTTTTGGCAAACCACACTGGTTGATTTTAAGCTCAGGGCCAGCCACGATAACACTTCGCCCTGAGTAGTCAACACGTTTACCGAGCAAGTTCTGACGGAAACGACCCTGCTTACCTTTGAGCATGTCGCTCAAAGATTTGAGGCGTCGACGCCCACCAGTTGAACTAACCGCTCTGCCACCACGTGCAGCTGAGTTGTCGATCAATGCATCGACTGCTTCCTGAAGCATTCGCATTTCGTTACGACGGATCACCTCTGGGGCATTCAAATCAATCAGCTTCTTGAGACGGTTGTTACGGTTAATGACGCGGCGATACAGGTCGTTGAGGTCGCTGGTTGCAAATCGGCCACCAGTCAGCTGTACCATTGGTCGAAGATCCGGGGGGATAACAGGCAGCACCGTAATGCACATGCTATCCGGGCGAATACCGGCTCGTTGCATACCCTCAAGTACCTTGAGGCGCTTGACGATTTTCTTTTTGCGCTGGCCCTTGGCGTGTTCGGCTTCGTCAGTCAGCTCACGGATCAGTTCCGACAAGTTGATGTCTTTCAGGAGCTTCGACAGCGCTTCACCACCCATGCTTACTGTTACAAGCTCCGTGTATTCTTCCGGCAAATTACGGTAGTCAGTCTCATTAATCAAGGCTGCTTTCACAAGACTACCAAGCTGGGCTCGCTTCGACTCGATGCTCGCCTCAAACTCTTCGAGCTCTTTGGTTTGCTCTGTGGCAAGTTTCTTGATATCCGCAGCGTCGTCTTCAGCAGCTTTTTCGTAGCGGATTTTGATGGCAGCGCGACCTGCATCGAGCTCAGCCTCAAGATCAGCCAACATTTGATCTCGTTTGTCTTCATCGACACTCAAGATCAAATAGCTTGCAAAGTAGGCGACACGCTCCAGTTGGCGCACAGGGACGCCGCTCAGCAGCGCCATTGCGCTCGGAGCACCACGCATAAACCAAATGTGCGCAACAGGTGCAGCTAACTGAATGTGGCCCATCCGTTCGCGTCGGACAACGCTTCGCGTGACAAGTTCTCCGCTCTTATCGACAGCCGCCTCGCGGGACCGCACGCCCTTGAGCTTAGCATCGTGCGGGTTAATGTCCTTAACCGGTCCAAAAATACGCTCGCAGAACAGCCCATCTCGCTCCGGCTTTTGGGTTCGGTAGTTGATTGTTTCTGGTTTAGTAACCTCGCCATAGCTCCATTTCAAAATGTCGTCGGCGCTTGCTACGGCCAGTCGTACCGCATCAAAATCAGCGATACTGGTGTTTACCATTGGACGTGCCATTACGCTACCTCCTCTTCTTTAACATCTGTCTCAATATCTTCGAATTCTTCCGCCGTTTCGATCGTCATGCCTTCATCGAGCTCGATGTCACCGAACTCGTCAGCTTCGTCACCGACGGTTTCATCATCACCGTCATCAGCCGGTACAATACCGCTGCCCGCCTCATCGCCGTCACCGGTGATAACGTTTTCAGCATCAATTGCAGCTTCGTCTTCGATGAGATCAACCCTTAGACCGAGACCTTGAAGCTCTTTCACAAGCACGTTGAACGACTCAGGGATTTTCGGGCCCATGATCGCTTCGTTCTTGATGATACTCTCATAGGCTTTGGCGCGTCCGTAGACATCGTCTGATTTGATCGTAAGCATTTCTTGTAGTGTCGTTGCAGCACCATATGCTTCGAGCGCCCAGACCTCCATCTCGCCGAAGCGCTGGCCACCATTTTGCGCCTTACCGCCGAGCGGCTGCTGAGTCACCATCGTGTATGGTCCAATTGAACGGGCGTGTATCTTGTCTGCGATCATGTGATGAAGTTTGATTATGTACATGACACCAACAGTGGTTTTTTCCTGGAACGCATCACCTGTTCGGCCGTCATAGAGCTGAACTTTACCATCACGAGGCAGTTTTGCTTTCTCTAGCTCGTCCTCGATAACGTTATTCGGTACGCCGTTAAATGGCGGTGTTGACACGCGGTAGCCAAGAGCGCGGGCGGCCATACCTAGGTGTGTTTCAAACAACTGGCCGAGGTTCATACGGCTTGGCACACCGAGCGGGTTCAAAATCACATCAACAGGTGTACCATCTTCCATAAATGGCATGTCTTCGACTGGCAAGATACGCGCGACAACACCTTTGTTACCGTGACGCCCTGCCAACTTGTCACCGACAGCAATTTTACGAAGCTGCGCAACGTAGATCTGAATCTGCATCAGAACACCGGCTTTAAGTTCGTGGCCATTCTCACGGGAGAAAATCTTAACACCAACAACTTTGCCGTGCTTACCGTTGCTCATACGCTGTGACGTATCGCGAACGTCTTTGGCTTTTTCACCGAAAATGGCGCGAAGCAAACGCTCTTCGGAACTGAGTTCCTGCTCGCCTTTTGGCGTAATTTTACCAACTAAGACATCACCTGGTTTTACTTCGGCACCGACACGGACAATGCCATCTTCGTCGAGGTGACGGAGCGATTCTTCGCTCACGTTTGGAATATCGCGAGTAACGATTTCTGGTCCAAGCTTGGTTTCGCGGACTTCAACCATGAAATCTTGAATGTTAATGCTTGTTAGGTCGTCATCCTGGACGATACGCTGACTCAAAATGATTGAGTCGTCCATGTTGTAACCATTCCACGGCATGAAGGCAACCGTCAGGTCACGGCCAAGCGCAAGTTCGCCGTCAGCGATGCTGGCGCCTTCAATCAGTATGTCGCCCGTTTTCACCTTGTCGCCACGAGAAACCATGACGTGCTGGTTGATTGAGCGGTCGTCGTTGCTTTGTTCGAAATGAACCGGTTTGTAGACACGAACGTCTTTTGGACCGTACGCGACATGGATTTCATCAGCATCGGCTCTAACAACTTCACCATCGGCTTCCGCCACAATAAGTTGCGACGTGTTGCGGGCAATGTCGTATTCAATACCAGTACCGACAGTCGGTGCCTGCGTGCGGATCAGTGGTACCGCCTGACGTTGCATGTTTGACCCTGTCAATGACCGGTCAATACGGTTTTTCTCGATAAACGGTACGAGTGCGGCAGTTGAGCCAATAATTTGTTTGCGAGCGGCATCCATGTAGGTAACTTCGCTGGCGTCAACTTCACCTGGCTCGAGTCGGATACGCGCACTAACGCGTCCAGTGATTTTGCCGTCTTTGAGGTTCGTACTTGCTTCAGCAATTACCTCGTTTGCCTCCTGAGCTGCGTTGAGGTAGACCACCTCGTCGGTTACTTTGCCTTTGATGACTTTTCGATACGGTGCTTCGATAAAACCGTATTCGTTGATACGGGCATAGCTCGCGAGGTTAAGAACGAGGCCGATATTAGCACCTTCCGGCGTTTCAACGGTACAGAGACGTCCATAGTGAGTTTTGTGCGCATCACGAACTTCAAGGCCAGCGCGTTCGCGGGAGAGACCGCCTGGTCCCATCGAGCTAAGACGACGTTTGTGGCTGAGCTCACTCATCGGGTTCGTCTGATCCATGAACTGGCTCAGCTGTGAGCTGGCAAAGAATTCGCGTACCGCTGCGACAACTGGCCGGGCATTAATCAGTTGAGCTGGTGTAACCGTTTCAATATCGCTGACACTCATACGGTCTTTGGCATTGCGGTCCATGCGAAGCATACCGATGCGGAATTGGCGGGCAACCAATTCGCCAACAAGTTTGATACGGCGGTTGTGCAGGGCGTCAATGTCGTCAGCCGGTTCCTGTGTGTTATTGAGGCGGATAATTTCGCTGATGATCGCAACGAGGTCCTCAAGACGCATCACACGATTTTCGGCCGTGTTGGCGACATCCATACCGAGGCGTTGGTTTATTTTGTATCGTCCAACGCGCGAGAAATCAAATCGCTTGAAATCAAAGAACATACGCTCGATCATGCCGCGGGCGTTGTCTACAGTTGCGAGATCTCCCGGACGAAGTTTGCGATAGACTTCTATCAATGCTTCGTTAGTGCCCTTGCTTGAGTCTTTTTCAAGCGTAGCATCAATGTATTTGACATCGCCGGTGTCCACATCTTTGAAGAGCTCTTTGAGGCTCGTGTTCGTCGCATAGCCGAGCGCGCGCAGCAACGTCGTGACGGCAATTTTGCGCCGACGGTCGATCTTGACATACATTGCGCCACCAGTCGCGGTTTCGAACTCTAGCCATGCACCACGACCGGGGATCAATTTAGCACCATAATAATTACGTCCACCATGCGCGTCAGCCGTAAAGAATATGCCGGCGCTGCGGATCAGCTGGCTCACAACGACGCGTTCAGCACCATTGATCACGAACGTACCACGGTCAGTCATCCAAGGATAATCGCCAAGGTAAATTTCTGATTCTTTGACCTCACCCGTAACTTTGTTGGTCAGCTCAACGACAGCTTTGAGAGGTGCTTCAAAACTGATATTGTCGTAGCGTGCTTCACTCTCGCTTATTTTCGGGTCTTCGAAATGATAATCCTTGAACCGAAGCTCGAGTTTTTGTTCGGTGTAGTCGCTGATCGGATTGATTTCAGCAAAAATTTCCCCAAGCCCCGTTTCGACAAACTCTTTCCATGAGTCTATCTGATGCGCTATAAGGTTTGGCAGCGGCAAAGCGGTGTCGTCGTCGGTAAACAACACTCGTTTTTTGTTCGCTGGTTTGATCGTACTCTTGGCCATACGCTGGCGGTCTCCTCGCGGTAATGATTAATAGTGACGTTACTTCTCGAACAGCTCGCTCTGTCCGCTGATGGCGTCAAGGTTTTCTCTGATTGGGGCCAAACACGCAAAAACGCCCGCCAATGGCGTGCGTGTATAGTAGCCCTATCTTATTCAACCTTCATTAACTACTAATGTACAGTATCTCTGTGACATCGTCAAGTCATTCCTGAAAAGGTTACGGACAATGAGGCAAACTATCGAGTCGAAAATGGTGTTGCATATTTTTGCCTGTCAAACCGTATGACAGAGTTTGGAATTTCGTTCGTCTGCGTTTGTCCATCAAAGACCTCCTGAACAGCAGCCCTTAGGTTCGCTTGGTCAGCTGGGTCGACATTTGCCAGGTTTAGTATGGCCATTGTCGGCCTGCCATTATCGTACATACCGCTAATTGTTTTCACCTCACCAACCTTATTTTTTAATGTAATGATGGGGTCTAATGTATAACCTGATTCATGGGCCCGTCTAGATAACTCTGGCGATAGATCAATTGACAGTGGGTTGTCTTGTAAGACCATTTGCTCGTACGCTTGTTGTTTCTCGTCATCGTTTGGATTTCTTATGCCAAAATAAGGATAAATTTTCCTTGATAGCCAGTAATCTACAATATCGGTTGCTGGCAATACTGAATTGATTGCAGCGGCTGTTACGTCATACGGCGTTGCCTCAGGGTCGTCACACCCTCGGATCCTATCAATATCGAATTGTATCGGGTTGCGTATAATCTCTTGTCCTGCTTCGGCAAACATTTCGGCACTATTTTTACTGCTATACATGCTCACAAATCCCAAATTACGAGCGATTGATTTGGCGTCAGGATTGACCGCCTGCTCGAATACACCCTTTTGGTCGACATGGTCAAATAACTGCGGTCCGATTAAATCGAGTAGACGCTTGCTATTGACATCATGGATTTGTTGTATTCTCTCTATACAATCAATACCTGCTTCTACGTTATAGTTGAGAATATGCATGAGTTCATGAGGTAAGGCTGAGGATGCGCTCGGTAAAACTATTTCATCAACAAATGCAAATCCGCCGTTCCATCCGTATCTAGTTTTAAGGTTTATACTGTTATCAATAATGGTGATTCGTCGCGGAAGGCGCAACAAGTCGATCGGTAAATCGTCTAGTTCGCCGAGCATGTTTAGCACCTGGTTTCGGCGCACCTTGTCTAGCTTCACATCTTGTGAAACTGCTGATTGTTGGCTTTCGAGAACCATGTCATGGTGCGCCGTCCATTCAATGTGTACCCCTCTTGCATTCACGGCTTGAACTAATGCATCGATTGCTTCTTGGCCAGTCGCAGCAGCTTTGATGTGATCGGCTAGCTGATAATATCCATCTGCGTCAAACAGCGTCTCAGTTTTTAGACCACGCTGAACGGCATCCATGAAATCTGTGTTCAGCGCTTCACTATTGCCACATTGATTGAGCACCCCTAACAGAGTTGCATCGGAGTGGCGAGCATCTTGTATAGTCCATTGTGAACTCGTATCACAGGATAGGTTCTTAGTATCAGCCGAGTTATCATTTTGAGGTGAGACCATGCCCGTCGTCATGACAGTTACTAGGCAAGCCTTTCCTCCCAGACGTACCAAACGATTGCGGCCAACACCAGCTTTCCGTTCAGTGCTATAAAGTCGTTCGTTCATTATTATTACTATTATATCACGTATAGTGATATAAGTCAATTGTTTTTGGTCGCTACTTGGTCGGTACTCTCGTCACAACTTCGTCAACAAGTCCATACCCAACAGCTTCTTTGGCCGTCATCCAATAGTCTCGTTCCATGTCGGCTTTGACTTTGGCGAGTTTCTGACCGGTATTTTTGGCGGTGATTTCGGCGAGAAGCTCTTTGAGACGAATCGCTTCACGAAGACTAATCTCTTGGTCGGTTACTTTACCCTGTGTGCCGCTCGATGGCTGGTGAATCATCACCCGCGCATTTGGCAAAACATAGCGTTTACCTTTTGCACCGCTGCTGAGCAAAAATGCGCCCATGCTTGCTTGCAGGCCGATACCATAGGTCGCCACATCCGGCTTGATAAAATTCATTGTGTCATAAATCGCCAAACCGTCGCTAATGCTGCCGCCGGGACTATTGATATAAAACGAGATATCACGCGCCGGATCCTCGTACGCAAGATGCAACATTTGCGCTACGATGATATTCGCGGTGTGTTCATTGACTTCCTCGCCGAGAAAAATAATACGTTCTTTCAAAAGCCGCGAGTAAATATCAAACGCGCGCTCGCCGTCATGAGACTTTTCAATAACAGTCGGGACTAAATAACTCGATGATTTCATACTTATGAGTATACACAAAAATTAGCACTCTTACAACAAGAGTGCTAATTTGTTGTTCGTAGGTGATGCCCCGCGCCGTGGAAATCACCATGTGAGTTGCTTGCTATTCGGTTATTCCCGCATGGTCCTGCTTATGTACACCAGTAGGTAGCCGATTGAGCCAAGGGCGATAATCTGCCACCGTTGCTGTTCGAAATGAACTGCCAGGCCGATGATCAGAGCCATGTACGCCAACACTGCCAGAGTGAACAGGCAGGACCGAGCACTGCCCGTCACTTCTGTCCTAAGTGTGTATTTACTCATATATCCTCCTTCGAAAAGGCGCGGAGCAGAAAAGATTATAACATGTTTTTATAAATCATGCCAGGGTTGAGACTCCGTGCGCGAGGGTCTCAACGTGATGAAGGAAAACCTAGAGCTGTTTTTTGGCCTCCTCACTCAGAAGGGCCAGAGTGACCAGTGAAGCCATAGCCCCAAACAAGAGGGTAACGGCAAGGCTGTGGGTGGCAAAAGCGATAAGAATCGCCACAGCTAACCCGACAACCAGGCATACGGACAACGTCAAAATTGGCGATGTCGTGATTTTTTGCATGGCTACTCCTTTTCTGCGCACGGAGTCAGCTATATTATACAATCTTTAGGAGTTGAGTTCAACTAGTCGGTTGATAGTCTTTTCAGTCAGAACACGGTTGGCGACGTCACGGCGGGCTTCAGGCGTATCGAGCTGTTCGGCTATTTTTGGCGCTTCTGATTTACGCCGTTCCAGCTCGGCATCCAGTTCTGCTTTGGTAATGTCAATCTTTTCAGCCTTAGTTAGCTCCGATAGGACCAGACCAGCCTGCACGCGGCGCTCAGCGGCAGGGCGCAGCTCCTTGTCACGCCATTGATCTGCGTCGTCATATGACGCTGCTTTGAGATAATCCTCAAGCGACTGCCCGCGATACATCAGATTTTGCATGGCATCTTGCTCGATTGAGCGAAGCTGGTCATCGACCAGTAGCTGCGGGAGCGGCACCGTACTCTTTTCAACCAGTTCGCCCAGCAAATCGTCTTTGAGCTTGTCGGTTGCTTCACGCTCTTTTTGCGCCGTCAGTTCACGCTGGATATCATCGCGCATCGCTTTGACCGTCTCAAACGGACCAACTTTTTTTGCCAACTCATCATCGACAGCAGGCAGAACCGCCTCAATAATTTTGTGTAGCGTCACGGCAAATGTCACTTTGGCACTTTTAAGGTGCTCTGCATGATAGTCCTTCGGAAACGTAACCTTGACATCAAACACGTCGCCAGGTTTATGGCCGATTATCTGATCTTCAAACCCAGGAATAAACGTTTTACTCCCGAGACGCAGTGTATAGTCTTTACCTGCAGCACCGTCAATGTCTTTGCCGTCTTTGTCAGTACCGTTAAAGTCAATAACTGCGTCATCACCGTCTTTGGCTGCTCGTTTCACTTCATTTTTATCAGCAAAACTCTGGCGAATTCGCTCAATGACCTCGTCGACTTCTGCAGTATCAACCTTCGCAGCAGCTTTTTTCGCTTTGAGTTTCTTATAGTCGCCCAGTTTTATTTCGGGGAGCACCTCAACCTCTGCCGTAAACTCAAGTGTTGTGTAGGGCACAAATTTTTTCAGCTCGACCTTTGGCTGGTCTAACACACGCAAGTCGAGCTCATCAATCACGCTGTTTAGAGCGTTGTTTATCGCATACTGGACAGCTTCATCAGCCAGATCATTCGGGTCAAGGCTTTTTTCGACAACAGCCGAAGGTACTTTCCCTTTACGGAAGCCTTGAACTTTAACATTTTTGCTAAGTTGCTTGAGCGCGATCGCTTTTGCCTGGGTAATCGTGTCTGGGTCAACGTCGATCGTCACCGCAACACGAGTATCGGATAATTTCTTGATGGTATGTTTCATGGTGATCTATTGTAACAGATCAGGCAGCTCCAAGCGATGATGAGCGGCATAAAACCGTACTAACACATCTCGTGCACCCTTCGGTGTGACCAGCTGTGCAACTGTCCGGGTTGTACAGCCAGATGAGATCATCTCAACTGTTTGTTCATTTACCCCGGCAGCACGCAGCGCAACGAGCGGGCAAACGTTCCGTCGACCATCTTGTCATTTTACATCTGACAGAGTTCGCAGCTGCCCAGTTAAGCATCCCGTAGCGCACTGACCGAACGACTTTCTTACCTTCGGGTCGGGTGAGACGCCTAAAATATAGCCCGTTCAGGACCTTCAAGTGGATCTAATGATTTGGTGCGTCGTGCAGTAAGTGATTCTGGTGCTCTTTGTAGCATGCTTCAACTATAGTGCCTTAAGGCGTAGCCCTAATGCACCTCTTTCACAAATCAATGTCATCAGGATCAGTTGGTTGACTGCGTTTCTGCTGCCTCCGGCGGTCTTTGACCGTGCTAACGATTCGCTCGAGGGATAGCTCTTGCTCGGTTTCGTCGGCTACATCCTTGAGCTTATATGTCTCGTTATCTATCTCTTGCTGTCCGACAAACAACAGGTAGTTCACCTTCTGCTTTACTGCGGCTTTGATCTGTTTGTCCAGTTTACGGCCAGTCATATCGAGCGCAACTCGTACACCTTCATCACGAAGTTCGTCAGCCAGTTTTCGCGCAGCCCGTTGGACATCACCCAGCACCACCATATATACATCTGTTGTCGAAACAAACGTCGGCATCAAGCCATGAGCTTCGAGGAATAACTCCGTCATCGTCAGCCCTGGCGCAAAACCGACAGTTGGTACTGGCTCGGCGCCAAACAAACCTACTAATCCATCGTAGCGGCCACCGCCGAACATCGCTCGACGGTTCTCGGGGTGGTTGTCAAACACTTCAAACACCATCCCTGTGTAGTAGTCAAAGCCACGCATCAGGCTAATATCAAACGCTGCGTTTTCGACGCCAGCATCGTGCAGCAGCGTAAATAGCTCCTGCACTTCTCGGACCGACTCGCTGTCAAGCAATTCTTTGGGCAACCCAGCCATGCTTGTAGCACCTAGCAATTTGCTAATTTTGTTCATACCCTCATAATGCGCATCTTCGCCGAAAATATCCCGGGCTTGCTGCTCAAACTCTTCTGGTGGTAACTTGTCTTTGCGGTCAAATAGCTTGATCATCATTTGTGACTGCACGACATCGAGACCGAGATATTCGCTCATCATGAGATTAATCATGCGGCGGTTGTTGATCCGGATGCTATACATTTTTTTGTCGGCGCCGAATTTTTTCATGATACGATCAGCCATCGTGATAATTTCAGCATCGGCACTCACGCCAGCCACGCCGAAAATATCAGCGTTGAGCTGCCAGAATTCACGCTCACGGCCACGCTGCGGTCGTTCGTAGCGCATGTACTGTGCGATGTTGTACCAACGAGCCGGATAACCAATCTCTTGCCGCCGCGCCGCCACCATCCGACTCACACTCGGTGTCATCTCCGGACGAATTGCAACATTGCGACCACCGCGATCAGTAAACTGGTATGTCTGCTCGTTGACAATTTCCTGGCCAGTCTTGGCGGCATATACCTCAAGCGGCTCAAGCAGTGGTGCATCGTAGAGCTCATAACCAAAGCTCTCACAGACGGATTTCCAGGTAGTGAATATATAATTTCGGACCCGCATATCTTCCGGGTAGTAGTCTTTGGCGCCTTTATACGGCTGTGGTGAAAGTCCGCTCATATCCTAAAGAGTATCACATAAACAGAGGTAAAACGCAAGCATAATTACATAGTTTGGGGCCTTGGTTGATGCTGTCGCGACCACTCGTACATCGCAATCGCCGCTGCGTGGCCAACATTCATGCTGCGCGTACTACCGTGTTGATCGATATGGAGCACCATATCGCAGGCGGCAAGAAACTCGTCAGAAATACCTGGACCTTCCTGGCCAAATACCAATACTGACCTCTCCGGCAGGCTGCTCTGCTGTAGTGATTGTGACGTAACATTGTTTTCAATACCAATCACGGTATATCCGTTTGCCCGGATTTCGTCAGTGAATTCTGTGATACTCTGATGGTGGATCACATGGAGGTATTTATTTGTTGCCATCGCACCACGTTTGTTCCACTGTCGACGGCCGACAATATGCACACGCCGCACACCAAATGCATTGGCTGTGCGCACCATCGACCCCATATTGAAATCTCTCAGGGTATTTTCGCAGGCAATTTCCAGTGTCACTCCGTTTTGATCGAGCTTATCGATGATATCTTCATGGCCGTGACCTTTGAACTGGTCAAGCAAATTGCGCGTGTCTTCCATACCACTACTATACAGACTCTCGCGCTCTTCATGCAGAACCTTGCAATACATAACCACAACGTGTCTCCTGTCCTAAATCCTATTTCCGCAAGCATTTGTGACTAAAACTGCTATTATTAGATCAAGATGCAAAAGCCTATTAATCGAATTATAAGCTACTTGGGCATACTCGGTCGAGCTGCAACAGTAGGGTGCGTTTTGGTACTAGCTGCGATACTCATAGGATTATTCATAGAACCACCTGCCCGTTATGACCGGCTGGAGCCCAATGACCCATGGACACTTTTTCATGGGCTCACTGTCGTCATGATCATATCTGGCCTTATAACGCTGTATTTTTTGTACGATACCAACCGAAAAAACAACAGGTTGCCTCACGGATAGATTATCTTGCAGCCATAGCAAAAGAGAACCAGTACCGTGTTGTCGGAACACTCCCAAGCAAAATTCGTTCCAAAAATTTCATGCTCATAACACAGGAAGACGATATGATAACAAACTGCATAACGACAGATGATTGGATGTACGGCGAGCTGTCCTACGACATTCGCCAACAGTCCAAATTCGGTAATTACATATCGGAAACAGTCTACTACTCGATACTGCAAGTGCCACTGTCACGCAAACTGCCGAATATGTTTTTGAAGGGTATAGAGCACACGGTCAACAATTTCGTTGGCTAATCAACCCTGAACAAATCACGACGCTCGAGGGGAAATATGATTCCTATTTCATCACATATATATTTTCCCGAACAGTATCACATAGACGCACGGAGCATAATCTACCCCGAAGTGATGCAGACGATGATCTACATATACCCAGCAGATATCGAGATAGTCGGTGATAATCTTCATATTTATAGCTCATTGCCACCAACAGATAGCGTGGTAGATTTTACCCAAAAGGTGACACGAATCCGTGATGTAATGATTGACCATTCACAGTACTGTGTCGATGCACTAAGTGATACTAAAGACCGATAAACGGTGTCGGTATATGGCGCTGAGTTAAATGCACGAAACATGTTTCCATGGTCATTACTCATTTTTGTAGTAGTGACCTTTGTCTTAGCGATAACCATGTTTACGAGCACCACTGAAACTCTTGAGCAAATAATATCTGTACTATGTGGAGCCATTTTCCTTCTTATGCTAATACCGGAACTAATCACTTGGTACGGCATACGTGGTGATCAGCGTCGCTGGCGCGAGCAATTATATCAAAAAATCGGTGCTGTCTGCGCGAAATACCTGCGTTGAGGATGAACTAAGCGTACGTACAGTAGTTTACGATCTGATTTAGTGGGCAGAGCACATACAAACATGTGGTGTGGCCTTGTTTACGTTTTCTTTGCGTTTGCTCTGCAAAACAACCTTTTGTGCAACAAGTCTGTATACCAGCCAGTTGGTGGAATGTTACACCTCTAGTTGCGTGTGTAAGCTACTCAATTTCAAGAGCTACGAGACCGGCGGGTGTCATTCTGCCTTCTGAGATTAGCCGGTTAGCATATTCAAGGTTGCGTGTTGAAGTCGTGCCTTTAGTTCGGCGTGGTGTAAATTGCTGGAGATACGACACGTCATCTCTTTTGATGCGTTTGCTTTCGCTCCAACCAAAACAGAGTCCTTCCTGTAGTACCTCCAAGAATGTTACGCTCGTCACGCCAGAACTCTTTTTGTAGATACGGAGCCAAATCCCTGCAGAGCTTGAGTGGTTTTGCTCAAGCCATCCTCGCAATTCGGCTACAGACTCAAACGACATAATAGGCAACTCAGATTTCATACTGTTTTTAGTATAAACTAGTCTTGCAACGAGTGCTTGTATTGCCGAGGTGTTTTGCCAAGTACATGCTTAAAATCGGTAATAAAATGCTGCTAACTGCTATAACCGCAGTCGTAGGCGATGCCCCCAATTAGGATTGCTTGTGTCGCGGATGTGCTGGGCCGCTATAAGTAGTTTGTTACGCTGAAGTAGCCACTTAAGCCCAATGCCTGTATAGTCTCGAAATAGCTGCTGTAGCCAGCGCTCACTTTTGTGAAAGTGCTGGGCGACAGCTTTGACTGTCTGCAGGCTCGTATCTGTTTCGGGGGCCGTAATGATAGTGTTTATCATATCGATATTTGGGTCGGGTGCGGTATGTCTTGATCGCACAAGTTCTGCCAGTTTAGCTAACACCTCATAGTCACCTAGCAACAAGAGCTCTGCGATATATCGTTTATCGAACTCTGGAAATATCACTCGAATGTCGAGTGTTTTGTCGATGACTTCCACGAGTCGTCCAGGCCAAAATGCGTAGAATGCCCCAGGCAGAAACCGAATACCGATAATTCTGCCTCTATCGGTAGCCGTATACGTGCGCGTGGCCCGGAATGTACTTTGCAGCCCCGATCCCCTCCTTAGAAATAAAGACATCGACGTATGGGCGGTGCATTACTTGCTCAGATATATACGGTTAAGCATCTACCTTATCCCACCGAATCACCCAAAAATGTTCGATGAATACTGCTAAATCCGGTGGTGGAGTGTATGTCTGAAAAACAAATGTTTTGTCGAAAACTCTCCGGACCGAGTCGCCCACTCGACTCATTACCGACTGCGGATTTTTGTAATACGTCATTCACTCTGCTTTGTATTAGACGAGCACAAGTTCTATGAAGAAAGGAAATACAATGACTCAGATACTAGAAGGAGTTGTTCTACTGGCATGTTGATGACGACCGAGCAGCCCTAGAGGAGCTAGTCTCGCGTGACGCCAAAGCGCTCGAATCGATCAAAGATCGCGGCAACGGTTTGTTACCGCATCGGTCATTGACCCATTTGGCAACATACTCGGCATCATGCACAATCCGCATTTTGCTGAGATTGCACAACATAATAGCTAATGACGGGATAAAAATACCGATCTGATGATCGGGCATTTTTACTTTGGTGCCTCTCTACAACGAGGCTCGCACCTATTTTATGTCAAAAGGTTGAAAATCTGAAACAAGAGTAGCCCCGCCGTTTGCCAGCCAAAGGCTGACCCGCCCCGCCAGCCCTGGATTTTGATTGTTTTTGGATTTCCCCCCGCCGAATTTCTTTTTGCAGTTGAGAAAATCCAGGTCTGTCGGGTCGGCTGCCGAAAGCGGCAGAAACGGCGTGTCTGGTCGGTGGGTTTTGAGAGTTGCTACAAAATACCAATCTTTTGTAGGGTGGTTACGGTTGGTGGCGATAATTTCAAATCGCCGAGTTCTTTGACATCAAACCACTGAGCGTCTGTAAAATCGTCCTCGTGTATTAACTCAACCGTGTCGGTTTTTTCTTGCAGTGTTACTTTGAAATTATAAAAATCCATATCAACCAGTACCTTTTCGCCGGTTTCTCTCAAAACTTTCTCGCTTTGACCATTTAGTACGCCTTCAATCTGCTCTATCTCTGCGGTGGTAATATCAATGCCGGTTTCTTCTTTGATTTCACGCTTCAGCGCATCTATTTTTGTTTCGTTTGGCTCTATGCCACCGCCAGGTATAACCCAGTGGTCGGGATAAACTCCGCCTTTGATATTCTTGCCAAGTAACAACTTGCCGTCGCTGGAAAAAATAAATGCGCCAACAATATCTCTTTTAATTGTTCTCAAACTCATACACCTAATTGTATATTTTTTACAGATAATAGCCTATAATCATATCTGATATGACAGAGAAAAATCTTGAACACGCATTACAGATAACCCGTCAGGCGGTTGCCGAAGCGGGACAAGAGTTAAAACGGTACTATGGCAACGTAGAGGCGATTAGTAAGGGGGACGGTAACAGTATTGGCGGTATAGTTACAGAACTAGACCGCAAAACCGAGCAATTCCTAGCAAAAGAACTTGGTAAGTTTTCTGCTGACGTTGGTTTTCGTGGCGAGGAATTTGGCGTTCAGAACCACGCCGATACAACGTGGCTTGTTGATCCGATTGACGGAACGGCACACTTTGTCAGAGGCATACCTTTCTGTACTACAATGGTTGCCCTGATAGAAAACGGCGAAGTAGTGTTGTCTGTAATTCACGACTTTGTTAATGATGATACATATTGGGCAATTCGGGGCGGTGGCGCATATTGCAATGACAAAAGGATTTCCGTCAGCCAGCGTTCACTTAAACAGAGTTTGATTTCCTTTGAAACAAAGCTAGAAAAACCGGAAAACTATGAAAAATATCTCGCCGTACGGCGAGAAGCAGGAATTATCGCAACAATAAATTGCGGTTTTGAGTTCGCTATGATTGCTTCGGGTAAACTAGACGGGCGCATTGGTTTAGAGCCTTATGGTATGGATTGGGACTTTGCGCCTGGCTCACTGCTAGTTAGCGAGGCGGGTGGTGTGGCTACGAACATCGGAAAAGATACTTATGACTACCAAAACCACGACTTTATTATTGCCAACGCTGCTGTCCACAAAGAATTGACAGAAGGCGACAATGCCATCTTTCCTAAAGTCTAACTCTCAAAACCCACCGACCAGACACGCCGTTTCTGCCGCTTTCGGCAGCCGACCCGACAGACCTGGATTTTCTCAACTGCAAAAAGAAATTCGGCGGGGGGAAATCCAAAAACAATCAAAATCCAGGGCTGGCGGGGCGGGTCAGCCTTTGGCTGGCAAACGGCGGGGCTACTCTTGTTTCAGATTTTCAACCTTTTGACATAAAATAGGTGCGAGCCTCGTTGTAGAGAGGCACCACAGAGAAACTTTTTTCGGAATTGCCGCCCGTTCGGGCGGTTTTTTCTAGGGTTTTGCACAGCAAAACCCAGATGTTCTTGGGGGGAGAAACAGTTTGGGCAGCCGCAGGCTGCGCCTTTTTGGTTTTTAGCCGCCATTGGCGGTTTTTGTTTGGTACAATAGAATTGCACACAAGTTTTGAGAAGGCTATTTTTGTTGGCTTTAATGGCCGTCTAGTACAATCTAGTCTTTTCTAGCTTGTGTGCAACTAGGCGGTCATTAAAGTTAGGGGGTAACTATGCAAAGCCAACAAGAATATTACATCTATGCTCGCAAGTCCACAGATGTTGAGGACAAACAAGTTTTGTCTATTGAGGCGCAACTCGTAGAGTTGCGGGAATATGCCAAGCGTGAGGGCTTGCATATTGCCGCCGAGTTTATTGAAAAGCAATCCGCTAAATCGCCAGGCCGTCCGGTTTTCGGTAAGTTGCTAGCTGAAATTGAAAAGTCTGGCGGCAATATCCTCGCTTGGCACCCTGATCGCCTAGCGAGAAACAGCATTGACGGTGGACAGATTATCTATCTGCTGGATAGCGGTAAACTTGGAACTTTGAAGTTTCCTAGCTTTTGGTTTGAAAACACTTCGCAAGGCAAGTTTATGCTGTCTATCGCCTTTGGTCAGAGCAAATACTATGTAGACAATCTGTCTGAAAACACCAAGCGGGGCTTACGACAAAAAGTCCGGCTTGGACTATACCCAAGCTGTGCGCCTGTTGGCTACATCAACGATGTCCGGACAAAGACAATTGCTGTCAACAAACGGCTTGCGCCAGTTGTTTTAGCCGCTTTTGAGTTGTATGCAAAGGGCGAAAGTAGACTAGAGGACATAGTTATATTTCTAAAGAGCAAAGGTATTACCACTAAAAGCGGCAAACAACTGAACAAAGACCAAATAAAAAGGATTTTGACCAATCCCTTTTACTATGGGCATTTCCGGTTTATGGGCGAAGTCCACGAGGGCAAACACAAAGCTATTGTGTCAAAGAAACTGTTTGACCAAGTGCAAGCTGTACTTGCCAAGCGCGGCAGACCGCAAAAAGGTGCAACTACACCGCAAGTATTTTGCGGTTTGTTGTCTTGCGGTTCTTGTGGGCTGTCCGTAACAGCCGAGCATAAGATTAAACGCCAAAAGAACGGCAATGTTCACGAATACGTCTATTACAGGTGTACCAAGAAACACAAAGACATCAAATGTTTAGAGCCAGCAGTTACGCAAGCTGACCTAACCGAACAACTGGCAGGAGTATTGCATAGCTACGCTATGCCTACGGCGTGGGCAACTACACTCAACTCAATGCTGGACGAGGACGAAAAGAAAGCCAGCCAATCCTCTAGCGTGTTTATCGCTGACGCTCAAGCACGCATAGGTAACTTGCAAAACAAGTTACAGCGACTTTTAGACGGCTATTTAGACCAAGACATAGAACAGAATATATACCGAACCAAACAAGCAGAATTGATGTCGGAAAAGAAGTCGCTAGAGGAACAAATCGGCAAGCTGACGCTTGCCGGAAGTTCTTGGATAGAACCTATGCGCCAATGGATAAAACAAGCTGTTTCTCTCAAGAGAATTGCCGAAAATGCCGAGCCGGTGGCAATAAAGCAAGCCTTACTTGAAATTGATGGATTGAACCTCTTTCTAAAAACCAAAAAGGCGCAGCCTGCGGCTGCCCAAACTGTTTCTCCCCCCAAGAACATCTGGGTTTTGCTGTGCAAAACCCTAGAAAAAACCGCCCGAACGGGCGGCAATTCCGAAAAAAGTTTCTCTGTGGTGCGGATGAGAGGACTTGAACCTCCACGCCCGAAGGCATATGCTCCTAAGGCATACGTGTATACCAATTTCACCACATCCGCATAATTTTTTATAGGTACTTGCTCTTCTCGCCTTCGGCGAGAGGCATATGGTCACGCAAGCGCGACCCCGTCGCCACATCTATGCAAGCACAGCTTGCAAGAGTGGACTCCCTTGAGAACTGCCACTGGCAGTTCTCACCTAAGGCATGCGTGTATACCAATTTCACCACATCCGTGTGTCATCCGTTACGGCTGCCCTCTATCCAATAAGCAATGTATTGCAATAGCTTGCGACCGCACCGAATGGTATAAGTATTTTATCAGGTTATGAATTATCGATAAAGCTGCCGCAAATCTCATTGATTTCTCAGATTAAACTCATATACTTAGGGACGATGAAACGTAAAATTGGTATATATGCTGGTACATTTGATCCTATCCATGAGGGTCATATCGCCTTTGCGCGTGAAGCCCTCAAAACATGCCATCTAGATAGAGTGATCTTCCTGCCGGAGCCATCCCCGCGGTACAAAAAAGACGTGACAAATATCAACACGAGACTGCAGAACGCTAAATCGGCTATTGGGCGATCCCCGTTCTATAAAGTACACCACAGTAGTGCTGATCAATTCACTATGCACTCAATTATGCCAGAAATTGAATCGCTCTATCCCGATGCGAGTATCGTACTACTGGTCGGCTCTGATGTCACTCTTACTCTGCATACCTGGGAAAATATTACTGAGTTGACAAGATCCGTGCAATTCGTAATTGGTCTCCGCGGAAATGCGACCAAGAACAAGATAGTAATGGCAATGAATGCACTCAGCACATCCCTCGGTACTGATATTCGTTACTCAATTATTTCAACACAGCACTCAGCAGTGTCTTCGTCGCAAAAACGCTTACAATCAACACATCCTTGAGCAATACCTCAACCTCAGTCAATATTTTACCGTCAGACTGACTAAAATACTCAAGGTCCGACAAACCAATGTCTTGTTGGCGAATCTTTTCTAGTTTTGATGTATTCGCTGCGCTTCGTTTCCGGCGGGCAAAGTTATCCTCAAGCTCTTTTTTAGACCCACCGGCCAAATCCCGTTAATAATAAAACGTAGTCAGCGATAAAAGTACTATGGGGTCTTGGTGAGAAATAAAATAGATGTCATGATTTGACATCTTCTAGGCGGTAGAAAGCCAGGGCCGCGTCTCCGTAACTACGATTGTCCACCACAACAACTCCATTAACGGTCGGCACTGACTCCCTACCTGGATACGATAATATCATAAGCCCTTTGGGTTTTAAATGGGTTTTGAGCCGAAAAACTGTGGATAACTGCAAATCATTATATGGTGGATCTGCAAATATGAGGTCGAACAAGCTTTCTTCATCGACCCCACTCGTTTCATCCCACTGCACCACACTGCCTCTGATAAGTTTCGCCTCATTTCCGACGCCCAGTGTGTCGATATTTTCCATAATGACCCGCTGTGCTGTCCGATCACGCTCAATAAAGGTTGCATGCATAGCCCCGCGACTCAGTGCCTCTAGTCCCAAGCTACCTGACCCGGCAAATGCATCGAGCACCCGAAGTCCGCTTATGTCACTAAGGATATTAAAGAGTGAACCACGAATTCTATCCCCCATCGGATGCGTTTTATAGCTGCTGCTGGTTCCGATGGTCCGTCCGCCAAAGCGTCCAGAAATGATCCGTAGACTCATGATACCGCCCGTTTTTGCGCGGCCCGTTCACTCGCATAGTACCATGCCAGCATAACGGTTGAGATAATTAATGGGGCAAGTTCGGTACGAGTAGTCCGTGCCAGCGCTCTCGTCCAACCCCGTTGTTCGAATTCGCTGTACATATCGAGTTCATATACTTTCCAGACAGCTTCTTTCATCATCGGCAAAATGCCTTCTTTTTTGACTCGCACAAGCTGATTACTATTCGGCGCTAGTCCCTTGAACCGCAACGCAGAAATGGTACTGGCAACCCCAAATTCGAACATGACGTGATTCGTAAAGATTCCTTTAGCTCCCCAGTATTGCCAGTTACGCGCGAAGGTATCACGCCGGTTTTTGCCGCGAATGACGTTTTTTTCCCGTACTGTCAGACGTTCTTCCTTTGGCTTCCCAAACAGCTCCTCAATCTTGTCACTCAACGGGTAGTGATGCGCTGGTGTCAGACCGTCGGTAATCGCATGAGCCAGCCAGGCCGCTTCAAATGCCGCACGTTCACGGTTATCGTGCACTAGTGCAGTCACGAGATTATGAATATGATCCTCGATATAGCCATACAGCGCCATATCGTTATCATTGGTCGGGTCAATATAGTGCCATGGCTCATCGACCGATGGACTTTTGCGTTTAATACCGTCTGGCCCATTTTTTCCTTCGAAGTGCAGAATATCGTGAATTGCCGGAAAGTACTGCCCTCTAGGCAACAAATCATCAAGTCGCTTACGGGCGACGCGATCAATTTTCTGATGTGCGCCCATGATACGACCGGATTTGATACGAATGGTGGTGCCGGAATACATTACGAATAGAATAGAGAATATGGAATTTGGAATATGGCACGACAATAGTCGTATGAAGTAGCGGTTTCTATGCTATATACCATATTCTATATATTATATTCTTCTGTTTAATTAAGTGTTGTCATTCTGCGATAGCGTTCGACTCGCTCGCGCATTCCTTCGTATTGTAACAGATTTATGCCATTTTCTCGCGCCCAAACGATCGCGCGTTTTACCTCGGCAATCATACGTGTGTCTGCCAAATTTGCCACTTGTAGATTGAGCTGTCCATGCTGTGCGCGGCCATAAATTTCCCCCGGACCACGCATCTCAAGATCACGCTCAGCCAAGTAGAACCCGTCATTGCTGCGCTCCAACTCCTTAAGCCGCAGTGAAGTTGTGTGCTTCGACTCAGTCGGTATCAGGTAGCAATAGCTCTGATGATCGCTACGCCCCACCCGTCCGCGTAGTTGATGCAGCTGTGCCAGTCCAAAGCGTTCAGCTCCTTCGATAACCATCACTGTCGCATTCGGCACATCGACACCCACCTCGATAACAGTCGTACTAACGAGAATGTCTAGCTCGTGACTGGCAAATTGTTTCATGACATGGTCTTTTTCATCAGCGGTCATCTTGCCGTGGAGCAACCCTATACGACGGTGTTTAAATGCTGTCTTTTGCAGCCGTTCATACTCGGCAGTGACGCTAGCGAGTTCAATAATAGATGATGGATTTTGGAGTTTAGATTTTGGATCATCACCACTAGATGCCGATGCCGCAGTACTTTTATTTACCGCCACCTTTCCGTTTTCAGCTTGTCCCTCAATCAACGGACAGACGACATACACCTGACGTCCACGTTCAATCTCTTTGTCAACTTCAGAGAATAATGATTTATACGACGCTGGCGAATGAATACGCGTGATGATCGGTTTACGTCCGGCTGGCTTTTGGCGCAGAATTGATATATCGAGATCGCCGTACATCGTCAGTTGCAAGCTGCGCGGAATCGGCGTCGCCGTCATAGCAAGCAAATGGGGTAATTTGTGTCCTTTGCCCAATAACTTCTGCCGCTGATGTACCCCAAAACGATGCTGCTCGTCGATGACGACAAACCCAAGCTTGTGAAATGTTACTGACTCTTGTAGGAGGGCATGAGTTCCGACCGTCACCGCCACCGCTCCGGATTTCACCTGGGATTTTAATTCGTCTTTCGGCTTCTTTTTCAGTGAACTAACCAGCAACCCAACCGTCACGCCAAATGGCTCAAGCAGTGTCGCCAGCGTCTCGGCATGCTGGCGCGCCAACAACTCAGTCGGCGCCATAATTGCACTCTGATAGCCCGCACGTGCCGCCACCAATGCCGCGATGCCTGCGACAACCGTCTTGCCAGCACCAACATCCCCTTGCAGCAACCGATTCATCGGCACGCCAGACTCAAAACTCTGGATTATATCCCACGCTGCACGGCGCTGGTCGTCGGTCAGCCGAAACGGCAGTTTGGCGACAAACGTTTTAACCGCAGCCAAATCAAAGGGTATTTGCCAGCTCTCAAGTGCCGCGTTATCCGCTCGGTTCAGAACTGAAGCGTAGAGTAGCTCCAGCACTTCCTGAAAGGCAATCCGCTGTTTGCCATGCATAATATCATCAGTAGTCTCCGGAAAATGCAGTGCCAGCATCGCATCAGCATATCCAAAAAGGTTGAACCTTTTTTGCAAAAGGGGAGGAATGTGTTCGGGTAGCATAGTGATAACGGGGCGAATTTGTTCGATTAACGATCTGAGCTGCGCAGTTTTGAGGCCGCCAACTTGGCGATATATTGGCACAATAGACTGACCACTCTCAACAACCTCACTGCTAGCACGGACACTTGGGTTCATTATCTGATACCGTCGATTCGACAAGCCAAACTCCCCTGCCACAAGCCACTCGCCACCTCCCTTAAGATGAGTGGCTCTATATGGCTGGTTAAACCATGTCAGCGGCACCTTACCCGACTCGTCGCTCAGTACTGCTTGTGTAATATGTAGCCCGCGACGGACATAACGGGACGAAATATTCGTAATTTTACCTCTGACAACGACATTTCCCGGGTGAAGATCGACGATTCGCGAGACCTTCGTGTAGTCTTCGTAGGTACGCGGCAGAAACTCAGCCAAATCTGAAACGGTATTTAGACCCGCCGCGCGAAGCTGTAGCCAGGTTTTTTCACCCACACCCTTTATTTGATCAAGCGTCGAAGTCAGTTTCATAGTATGTCATTACGACAATAACATATATAGCCCAGCAACCACAGAAAATACCGCCATGAAATAGGTGACGAACTGCTCGCCTTTCTTCAATGCTATACGAGTCCCAAGAGATGTACCAACGTAACTTCCAACTAGCAAGGCAATACCTTGCGGTATCATGACAAGACCCGCCAGAAGCATGCTCATAAATGTTACAGGAACCATGCAGGCGGTAACAGCGCGTTTGGTGGCGTTTGCTTCGATTTTACTAAACCCAAAACATAGCGTCAGCACGAACAGGCCCAGGCCGCCAACCCCGGCCCCAAACACGGCCATCAGAAATAAGACGATTGAATACAAACCAAACCCCAGCGCTTTAAAGCGGTGGGTCCCGGCATGGATGGATTGTTTCATAAATAACGTTGGAGCCATCAAGATCATGATGCTGCCTATTATTTTTTGTAATACATCGCCATGAATACTCATAATAATAAACGGAGAGAGTATTGCGATAATCCAACCAATCGGAACTAGGACTTTAGCGACTTCAAAATGGACGTGGCCTGACTTTCGAAATTGCAAAAGCCCGCCGTAAGCCGCGCCGAGTCCTGCCATTTTCATTGTTGCCACAGCCTGTTGTGGTGGCAAACCAACTGCGATAGCTAGCGGTAGCATCACGAGCCCTGCACCACCGCCACTAATACCGGAAAAAATACCCATTACAAAGGCTCCAAGCCCCAAGATGATTAGTTGTGCTTCAAATGGCATTATCGTACCAATATAAAAGTATTTTTTCCTTTTTTGATCAGACCTGGGACAGGTAGAGCGACGTCCGCACTAACAGCCTTTTCACCATTGACTGAAATGGCCCCGCCGTCGATAAGCCGCCGGGCTTCACCATTACTGCTTACTGTCCCGCTCATGACGAGCGCATCGATGAGATTACCGGCAGTAGTGGTTAGTATTTCTCCGGCAAGCATATCAAGTTCCTCATCGAGAAGCTGAGAAAATGGCGTATCACCAAACAATGTACTCGTAACATTACGGACTTGTTCGGCAGCGGCCTCGCCATGAATGAGTTTTGTTACCTCATAAGCCAAATATTTATGGGCGGCACGTTCCTGTGGCTTCGCGGCAAATGCTTCCATGAGCGTGTCGAATTCGTCAGGTTGAATCATGGTGAAGATTTTAAGGTAATCGCCGACGCCGGCATCGTCGACGTTCAGCCAGAACTGATAAAACTTATAGGGGCTTGTCATGTCGGGGTCAAGCCAAACGGCATTTCCTTCGCTTTTACCGAATTTCTTGCCCGTGGTTTTATCGAGTATCAGGGGCACAGTCCAAACATGAGCCTCTGCTCCCTCCAGTTTGCGGATCATCTGCGCACCAGAGAGCATGTTGCCCCATTGATCAGAGCCGCCTAGTTGTATGGTCGCATCGTGCTCGCGATATAGATGCAGGAAATCATAGCCTTGTATCAACGAGTAGCTAAACTCGGCATAGCTAATACCAACGCCGCCGTCACCGATACGGGCTTTGATAAATTCCCGATCAAGTAGCTGCGTCATTGAGAAATGCTTGCCCACGTCACGCAGGAACTGCAAATAACCAAGATCCTTAAACCAATCATAATTATCGACGAGCGTAAACGGTTTGTCGTCAAGCAGCCGTTTATACTGCTCGGCAATGCCGGCTTTGTTTTTGACAATTTCATCAAGTGTTTTGAGATCGCGCTCGGTATCTTCTTTCGGATCACCGATCATGCCAGTCGCCCCACCGACAAGCACAATAGCTTTGTGCCCGTGATTAATAAGGTGCTTCACCACAATTACCTGTACGAGGTTACCGATATGCATACTGGCCGCACTCGGGTCTACGCCGAGATAGAATGTCCGGGGCTCATTGATACGCGCGGGGTCGTCAAACGTTGTCTGATTGACGAGGCCACGCCAGGAAAGTTCTTCATATAATGTCATACCATTCAGTATGCAATACGGGGTATGCAATATGCAACATAGAGTAATCCTTTGCTGAGAATTCTAATGTTTTGTCCATTTTGTTCGTCGCATGAGCCATTTTGCAATTGAATGCGCTATAATGATAAAAGTTATTCGAGAAGGAGTGTGAAAACAACGTGGGCAAAGCGAAACGATCCTCAAAAGCGTTAAGTGTGTATTCAAACCTGAGCAATCAGCGTAAAGCGAACAAGGATGCTCGCCTGCGCCGCAAAGCTGAATATCTTGCGACGCTACCAAAACATCCTGTCAAACGGGCCTTATACCGGTTACATCCGAAGCGTTTCTGGGCGTATTGGTTTAGCCGCGAAGGTGGCCTCATGGCACTTAAAATCGCCGGTGTTGGCGTACTACTTATTTTTCTGCTTGTCATGAGCCTTTTCATGTATTACCGACAAGAAATTGCCGCCATTCGTCCGGCCGAACTTGCGAACCGCGTTCAGACTACCGTCAGCCGCTACTACGACCGTAATGGCGTACTACTATGGGAGGACAAGGGACTTGGCGACTATAAACTTGTCGTGAAATCTGAAGAAATCTCTCAAAAAATGAAAGACGCCACGATTGCGATTGAGGATAAGGATTTCTACAAACATGGCGGCTTTAGCGCCAGCGGTATTCTCCGCGCCACCTGGAACAATCTGCAGGGTGGTGACACGCAGGGCGCGTCGACGCTCACACAGCAGCTGGTGAAGCAAGTATTCTTCCGCGATGAGTCAGCCGACCGGAGTTTCGGCGGCATCCCACGCAAAATCAAAGAAACCATTCTTGCCATAGAAGTAGAACGGTCATACAACAAAGACCAAATCCTAACCATGTACCTTAATGAATCATCCTATGGCGGCCGTCGCAATGGAGTACAATCTGCTGCACAAACATATTTCGCCAAGGACGCGAAAGACCTCTCACTCGCCGAAGCATCATTCCTTGCCGCAATCCCACAGCAGCCGGGACGATTCAACCCATACAACGCCATGAGTGACCCTGATGCAAAAAAAGCGATGCTTGCCCGCCAACACACCACGCTGGATTACATGGTTGAGCAAAAAATGGTCAGCAAAGATGAGGCGGAAGCCGCCAAAAAAGTCTTGATTTTTGACGAGCTTAAACCCGAATCAGATCAGTTTAAAGACATAAAAGCACCTCATTTCGTTCAGATGGTAAAAAGTGAGCTGCGCGACCAGCTAGGCGAAGGTATCGTCGGCGCAGGCGGCCTGACAATTAAGACAACGCTTGACTGGCGTGCCCAGGAAATCGTTGATCAAGCAGTTGTGGACCTGTTCAATTCACACTGGCCTCGAACAGCCAACTTTGACAATGGTGCCGTCACAACCATCGACGTCCAGACCGGGCAAATCCTGGCGATGCGCGGCTCACGTGACTACAACTACCCTGATTACGGCTCCGTCAACGCCTCGACAGCCTGGATTCAGCCTGGATCAAGCATTAAGCCGTTTGTCTACGCCAACCTGTTCAAGCAGCGGAGCGGCATTAACTACGGATCCGGTTCGCTGATCTCTGACAACCCAATTCCGCAATCAATTTACCGTACTGACGACGGCAAGTCTGTACAGAACTTTGACTTTAAGTTCAAAGGCATGATGAAAATCCGTAATGCCCTGCCGGAATCACGCAATATCCCCGCCATCAACGCCATGGCAATCGCTGGCCAAGAAAGCGCCATTAACACTATTCACGACTTGGGCGACATGAGTTATTGTACGCACGGTCAGGACACGACAGTCGGCCTGGCATCGGCTATTGGCGGCTGCGACCTGAAGCAAGTTGAACACGCTAATACGTTTGCAACTATCGCCCGCATGGGTGTGTACAAGCCGTACGCAAGCGTGCTTGAGGTGAAGAATGCCGAAGGCCAAGTCATCCAGAAATGGGTCGACAAGCCTAAACAAGTTTTGGATCCGCAAATTGCCTATATTCTCGAAGATATCCTCAGTGACGATGGTGCTCGCGCGCCTTCGTTTGGTCGTGGTGCAACCGGACTCAACATTCCTGGCGTCCGTACATTCGTCAAAACCGGTACCAGCAACGCCGGCAGCAAGTCGAAGGACCTTTGGATGAACAGTGTCAGCACCAAAGTCGCCACTAGTATCTGGGTCGGTAACCATATCCCAATCGGTATGAGCCAGGCTCTCTCGACCACCATCGGTCCAACAATGAACTCGATCCAGGTCGGACTTCACAAAATTTATCAGGAAGACGGCAGCTGGAAATCTGGCGACTGGTTTGCCGAACCCCAGGGCATTCAGCGGATTGGTGGTGAACTCTACCCGTCCTGGTACAACCGCGCCACATCAAACCCCACTGCCACTCTCACATTTGATAAAGTATCAAAGAAAAAAGCGACGAGCTGTACTCCAGAAGTGGCAAAGGTGCAGCTGACCGTCCAGAAATACACCGACCCAATCACGAAAAAAGAAACCATGATCGCCTCAGATGGCTATGATGCCTTAGCCGATGATGATACCCATCACTGTGACGATGCCAAACCATACGTTACAAGCGCTGACGGTGGCAACAAAAAAATAACAGCCCAAGTCTCTCAAGGAACCCACGCGATTCAGAACGTCACCTTCACCGTAAATGGTCAAGTCGTTGGTACCGTGGACGGCCATGGCTCCGGTGATTACACAATTGATTACGCTGACAACGGCAAGACCTCGGTCACTGTCACCGTGACGGATGTTGCACTCTATAGCGATTCGCAGACGTACAGCGTCCGGGTGACGAACTAGACTTTTGTCTACGCGCGGAGTGTCCCTATACTTTATTGGCAAGACGCACCATGTGATCCTCACTTGAGCCACGCGATCCTTGCGCTGGAGCAGCGCGCCGTTTCGCCAACGCAGCAGAACGCTTTGGGATAGGCTGGACGGATTGGGGCGAGCGAAGAGTACGAGCAAATACCATGCGGCCAGCTTCGGTTTGCAATACACGGATTGTTTCGACCGTGATAGTCGAGCCAATCATCGTGCGGGCATTGTCGATGACAACCATGGAGCCATCATCGAGATAGCCAACCCCTTGATCCTTGTTTTGGCCAGGCGCAACGACCGCAACTTGAATCCGCTCACCCGGCAAATGCATCGGACGAAGAGCATGCGCAAGCTCGTTAACATTTACTACCTGAATCTGCTCGGTTCGAGCAACTTTATTAAGATTATAATCTGTTGTACATAGTTTGGCTGATAGTTTTTTGGCAAGCGTGATCAGCTGTTCGTCCACATCGGTAATATTGTCACCGTCGTTGTAGACCTCTACATCAATACCCGGTAATTGCTGTAGCTCCTGAACCACATCCAGGCCATAGCGAGCCCGTTCTCGTTTATCATGGTCAGCCCTATCTGCCATATACTGCAACTCGCGCACGACGCTTTTCGGGATAACTAATTGACTGGCCAAAAATCCTGAGCGAGCAATCGACACGATACGGCCGTCGATAAGCGCACTCGTATCACAAATGATTTTATCCCGTTGTCTTCGCAGCGGTGATCTGCGTAGTGATGCATACGTCAGGTATGTTGTTTCGAGAGCGATAAGCCCTAATAGTAATAATTGGTTCATGATAGTCCTTTCGGTTTTGTTGTAAGATATCCGCGCAAGGCATCGAGAAGTGTACTCGTGCTATGAATAAATGGATCGTGTGGCGTCACGGGAGGCGCGACAGCATACGAAAATCCCAGCTTTTTCGCTTCAGCGAGGCGACGTTGTGAGGCCTGAACACTTCGGATTTCCCCACCTAAGCCAACTTCACCAAATACCACAGCATCACTGTCCATGACTCGCCCAGCTGCTGCACTGGCAATCGCCATACAGATAGCCAAGTCGGCTGCCGGATCATTCAGCTTGAGCCCGCCAACGACATTAATAAAAATATCTTGATCACCCAGACGTAGTTTGGTGCGTTTTTCAATCACTGCGATCAACAACTGCAAACGGTTCAGGTCAAATCCACTGACGGTTCGCTTTGGATAGCCAAAATTCGACGGTACGACCAATGCTTGTATCTCAACAAGCAACGGCCTGTTTCCCTCGAGCGTCGCAAGCACGATCGAGCCATCAGCCCGCGACCGCTCAGCAAGCAGGCTGGCGGACGGGTTATCGACTGCCACTAAACCGCGTTCTGTCATTTCCAAAATTGCCGCCTCACTCGTGGAACCGTAACGGTTTTTGATTGCCCGTACAATCTTAAACCCGCTATACCTGTCACCCTCAAACTGCACCACCACATCGACCAAATGTTCCATCACTTTCGGCCCAGCTATACTTCCCTCTTTCGTCACGTGACCAACCAATATTACTGTCGTGTGCGATTGTTTGGCGGCTTGAATAATAAGATTTGTGGCATTTGTTATCTGACTGACCGTACCGGGAGCGCTGGAAATTTCAGCCATCATAAGCGTCTGGACAGAATCAACGATCACTAAACTATAACCCCCATCGCGTATAGTTGCAGCGATATCATCAGCGCTTGTACTTGAGGCAAGCTGCAGTTTTTTGGCGTCCAGCCCCAAGCGATCTCCGCGTAGTTTCACCTGGGATGCCGATTCTTCCCCTGTAACATACGCCGCGGTATGGTCGCGAGCTACATGCGCCGCTACCTGCAAAAGCAGCGTGCTCTTGCCAATCCCCGGCTCTCCACTGACGAGCAGAACACTGCCCGGCATCAACCCGCCCCCAAGCACATCATCTAGCTCTCGAAATCCACTTGGCATCCGCGCAGCAATGACATCACTGCCAACATGGAAAAACGAGTCAGTTTGAAGCGCCGTTCCCCGGGAACGACTCACAAGTGCTTTGCCCTCCGGTGCTACCTGGGTGGTTTCGACAAGACTATTCCATGCTCCGCAATTGTCACAGCGGCCTGACCATTTTGGATATGTGGTCGCGCATTGTTGGCATTGATAATTAGTTGCACTTCTAGCCATGGCTGCCTTTCTGTAAACATGGTATGAACCCTAGTATAGCTGGTCCGGACGTCATTGTGCTATGTCAGGGGCGTTCGGCAGCGATGTTGAGTCGATACTACGCTGCAATGACTCAGCCTGCAAATTAAGACTATCGAGCGCTTGTTTTTTGCTGTCGTAATCCCTGATCATCGCCTCGATTTGTTGCCGTTCAGATGATAGTTGTTGCTGCCGGTTGAGCAGTGCGGACCGTTCTCTGCTAAACTGAGCTGACGAGGCAAAATCCCCTGATGACGATCGGTTATTGAACGATGAAATATCTTCGACAAGAGAAGTAACTTCCTGGTTGTAGCGTCGTGAACGATCATCGATGCTCGCAGCCAATGTGTTCAATTGATCCACGAGGTCGCGCTGCTGCTGCTCAAGTTCAGTAAAGACACGCTCATAGCGCCGGAATAGCTCCGTGAGTGACAAGCGATTCGTAAAGTACTGTTCGTAATGATGCTCAAGCTCAACGGGCAACTGCTGCGCTTCCGACCCCAAAATCGAATGTAGCTCGTTATAGCGCTCACCTGGCTCGGTCTTATCGTAGAGAGACAAGCGCGCTTGGAGGGAGGCATCGTTGATCGTTTTCATCGCTTCGTCGATAAGCGCGTTAATACGTTGCCGCTCATGTTCGCTTAGACGATCATAAACAGCATGAAGCATTTCATGCGCGGCGGTAACTTCCTTGATACCATTAAGACGTTCATCCGTTATGTCATAGATAAATATCTGCCGCGCCACGTAGCAGCCGAGTATCGCTGTCTTTTCAGTGTGTTGTCGACAATGGCTGTTAAAGGATGTCGCAGCCTCAACCTGCGGCCGAGAAGCATAAAACAAAAACCTTCCTTCGCCACTCATCGAACTCTTGCTAGCAATATCCCGCACGGTTGATGAGGGTTGGTAACGCCACACGGTGATTTGATCAACGATAGAGACGCGGTTGAAAAATATCCATACTGCACATGCCAGCAATACCAGACTGAGTAGACTACGAAATATATTGCTACGCGACGCTGGCTTCACTCGTCGCCTTTTCGGTCGTAGCGCTTACTTCAAATTCACCGCGGCGAGCGCCAATCTGTACAATTGTACCTTTTTCATACTCACCAGTAATAATCCCCTCGGCAATAGCATGTTCGATATCGTTCTGAATGACGCGGCGAAGGGGTCGTACCCCGCGTTGGGCATCGTAACCTCTTGCGATGAGCTCTCGTTTAGCAGCGGGACTCACGGTAAGTCCGAGGCCTTTTCGCACGAGCCGACGTTCGAGTTCGTCAAGCTGAATATCAATAATCTTTGTAATTTGAGGTTTTGTCAGTGCGTGAAACACGATTGTCGCATCAAACCGGTTTATGAGCTCGGGGCGCATCATACCTTCGAGCGCTTTCATGGCAGCATGCGTGTTATGTTCATGCACGATAGCGAGGTCTTTTTGGTCTTCCCGACTCCTGACCTCAAACCCAAGCTCTGACTCACGGTACATCGATTCTGCACCGAGGTTGCTCGTCAAAATGACAATCGTATTACTAAAATCAACCTTGCGACCTTTTGCGTCAGTCACTGTGCCATCCTCTAGCATTTGCAGTAATAGCTGAAAAATATCGGGGTGAGCCTTTTCAATTTCATCAAACAACACAACACTGTAGGGCTGTCTGCGAATTTTGTCAGTCAGCTGACCTCCATCTTCGTAGCCGACATATCCGGCTGGCGCTCCGAGTAAACGCGAGCTGGTATGGCGCTCCTTAAATTCACTCATATCGATCTTGACAAGTGATTGCTCAGAACCGAATACTTCCTTGGCCAGCACCCGGGCAAGTTCCGTTTTCCCGACACCGGTCGGGCCCATAAATATAAACGAACCAATTGGACGTTTCGCTGATGATATACCCGAACGGCTGCGCCGGATCGCCTTCGCGACTTGGCTAATCGCCTCCGTCTGACCGATCACATGCTTAGCGAGGTGAGATTCGAGTTTTTTCAGCAAACTCATTTCAGAACGTTTCAACTGCCGCACAGGTACGCCCGTCATCGTTGCCACAGCTTCGGCGACAATATCGTCCGTGAGTGCGGTGACATGTTTTACGGCATGCTTGACCTGCAACTCCTCTACGAGCTCTTTCAGGCGGCTCATTCGCATTTTGTAGAGTGCGGCACGTTCATAGTCCTCGGCGGCGACGGATTCATCCATCTTTTCCTCAAGCTGGCGAATTTCTTTGTTGATTTCACGAGTTTTACTTGGTTTATGCCCCTGCTTAACACGTAGCAACGCGGCAGCCTCATCAATGACATCAAGTGCTTTATCAGGCATATGGCGCTCTGAAACGTAACGGTCGGCCATGTATACCGCGTTATCAATAACCTCGTCGCTCATCGTCACGCCGTGAAATGTCTCATAGTGCTTGCGCAAGCCTTTCACAATGGCGACCGTGTCGGTAAAATTGGGCTCCGGCACCATGACCGGTTGTAAACGCCGCTCAAGAGCGGCATCTTTTTCGATGTGTTTGCGATATTCGTCAAGTGTGGTTGCACCAATCAGCCGGACAGCGCCGCGTGCAAGCGCTGGTTTCAGCATATTTGCCGCATCCATGGAGCCTTCAGCCGACCCCGCACCAACCAGCACGTGCATTTCGTCGATGAAAATGATGACATTAGGGTCATTCTTGATCTCATCCATCACTTTTTTAAGACGCTCCTCGAATTCGCCGCGGTATTTCGTCCCAGCGATCATTCCAGCCATATCGAGCAAAATAATTCGTTTCTCGAGCAGATGCTCGGGGACATCATCACCGGCAATCCGCGCTGCTAGCCCTTCGACAATCGCGGTTTTGCCAACACCTGGTTCGCCGATGAGAATTGGGTTATTTTTTGTGCGGCGGCTCAGAATTGTTATCATTCGGGAGATTTGCTCGTCACGTCCAATCACCGGATCAAGCTTGCCTTGGGCGGCTAGAAGTGTTAGATCAGAACCAAATCTATTTAGCGCCGGCTGCTTTTGGCGACTTCGCTGTTGTGTTGCCGTACTGCCACCATACGCCTGGGAAGCGTCATCGTATTGCTGGCGGTTAAGATACCCTTCAAGCTCCCCGAGCAATTCATCGACATTCGTGTTCATATCACGGAGTAATACCGTTGCTCGAGCATTTTTCTGGCTCAATATGCTAAACAAAATATGCTCAGTACCGCAATAATCCTGGCGAAATTCCTGGGCGATATCCCAACTCATCTTAAGTGTCAGCTTCGCCGTCTCGCTCAACCCTTTTGCACCCGTACTCACGACAAGCGCTCTGGGTGTAAGATTAAGCGCATGCTGGGCTCGCTCAAGAGTGACACCTGCATCCGCAAGGATTTTCGCACCGACTGATGTTTCTTGAGCCAAAACACCCAGTAACAGGTGTTCCGTACCGATGTAAGTACTGCCCAAGCCGCGTGCCGAGAGTTCTGCCTGCTCGAGGCTCCCCCGCGCGTTATCGGTCAGGTGATTAATAAAATCTGCGAAATTTTCTGGCATAGTTCCTTTTTACCCTTTCGAGCCATAATCATGAGTGGCTCTTACCCTGAGTTATCCTGTCGGTATGGTCACTAACTCAATATTCAGTATAGCAAAACTAGCACTCTGGTCAAGCGAGTGCCAGTTTTGCTAACAACTAATCTCTTAACTATTCTTAAGATTAGATATACTCCATCCGTTGACGATCAGAGCGACACCTGAGCTTGTCGCATACGTTTCACTTGTCTAGTGATGTGTTTGGGGGGTGCGACAGACAAAAACTTCCGGTTGATTCCGGGGGTTTTTGTTATAAGCCTGAGGGCAGGAACCTGCGTAGGAGCTACTCCGCGTTTTCCTCTATCGCGCTGAAAAGTTCGTCCTCGATATTTTTGCGAGGCTTTTTCTCTGTTTTTGGTACGACCGAGCTGGTAGCTGGCGTGATATCGAGCTCGTATCCCGTTAGTTTGCTCGCCAAACGGACATTCTGTCCACCGCGGCCGATCGCAATAGACTGCTGTGTTTCATCGACAAACACTTTGGCTCGTTTTGGCTCACCGTCCTCGATTTCAACTTTAGCGATTTCGGCTGGGCTCAGCGCATTGACGATGAAGTTTTTGACATCGGTGTCATAGCTGATGATATCAATCTTTTCCTGTTCACCAATCTCATTCATGACGGCATTGACGCGCGTACCATGACCGCCAACAAAGGTACCAACCGGATCAACACCTGGCACGTTGCTGAGTACCGCCAGCTTAGTTCGTTTACCCGCTTCACGCGCAATTGCCTTAATCTCAACCGCGCCGGTTTCCATCTCAGGCACTTCCTGGCGGAACAAGTAGTCAACAAACGCTTCGTTGGCACGAGTCAGGATCAGCTGCGGGCCACGCGTATCTCGTTCGACATCTTTAAGATAGACCTTGATACGACTACCAATTGAGTAATATTCACCCGGGATTTGCTCGCTGGCAGGCAGGATACCAACTGTTTTGCCAAGCTCAACACGAACAACACGCGGCTCAACCCTCTGCACGGTGCCAACCAGGACGGTCCCGATTTTATCAGCAAACTCTTCCATAACCACTTCACGCTCAGCCTCACGCAATTTTTGCAGCACGACCTGCTTTGCAGTCTGCGCAGCCACACGGCCAAATGTAGTGGCTTCAAATTTTTCTTCGACAACTTCGCCAACCGTGGCATCTTTGTTGATTTTTTTGGCCTCTTCGATGGTGAGCTCAGTGGCGGGATTTTCTACTTCGTCCACAACCTGGTACATGACATAGACATGTGCAGTGCCTTTGACAGTATTAAGCTCTGCGCGAACATCTTGGTCGCGGTCGCCATTGTCGCGGCGCCAGGCGGCCGCAATCGCTTGCTGAACAACGTCAAGCACAGTTTCCTCGGGTAAATTTTTTTCCTCGGCAATTGTAGTGATTGCGAGCACAAGCTGTTTTACATTGAGATCTTCCATATATTCCTTTCCGTGTCGTGTTATGAAAAAACCCGACCTGTCGGCCGGATATGTACGTCGGTAAGTATAGCCCGTTATGAGGCATGAGTCAAGAGCCGCGATGCCGTTCTTGAGATAAGGTGAACCCATAGACTGACCAGAGCAGCGCAATCTGCATTCGTTATGCCTTATTTTTACGTTACAATTATAGTGACATGAATCAAACACTGCGCTTGTACAAATATTTCTTGCCAAAACACTACGAGCTTGAGCTTACGCTACAACGCACGCAACGTACATTCCATGGACGAGTCATCATTTCGGGGCATACGCCACACAACAAACACCCGCTGTTTGTTCATGCCAAAGAGCTGACAATTCATCATGCCACTATTGACGGTGAAGCTGTTGCGGTGAAGCCATACGCACACGATGCGATTCGCCTAGGCGACGATATACCGCATGGAGATCACACGCTGCGCATCGAATTCAGCGGGAAGATTACTGATAGCATGCACGGTATCTATCCCTGCTACTACGAGCACGAGGGCATCAAAAAAGAGTTACTTGCCACACAGTTTGAGCCGCATCATGCTCGCGAAGTATTCCCCTGTATCGACGAACCGGAAGCGAAAGCTACCTTTGCCCTCACCCTTCATACCGAGGCAAATGTCACGGTATTGTCGAATACGACGCCGCGTGATATTGAGCAGCAGTACCACCAAGATACGCAAGAAAAACAGCTGATTACTCGGTTTGAAACGACACCGCGCATGAGTACGTATTTGCTTGCATTTGTAGTTGGCGAGTTACACGCCAGCACGGCTACAAGCAAAAACGGGGCGAACGTATCAGTGTATTCTACCCTGTCCCAGGCGAAATCATCCCATCGGTTTGCGCTGAAAGAAGCCATCCGCCATCTTGAATTTTTCGAAGATTATTTCGGTATCGACTTCCCACTTGGCAAATGCGATCATATCGCACTGCCAGACTTTTCGGCTCTCGCTATGGAGAACTGGGGGCTTATCACCTATCGTGAGGGATTTTTAGTGACACATGAAACCACGTCAATCGCCCAGCAACAATACATCAGCTCAGTTATTGCGCACGAGCTAGCCCACCAATGGTTTGGCAACCTCGTGACGATGCGCTGGTGGGACGACCTATGGCTTAATGAGAGCTTTGCGAATCTCATGCAGTACATTGCACTTGATCACGCGCATCCTGACTGGTTAGTATGGGATGACTACGCCGATCAGGAAACGCAGCTCGCGCTCAGCCGTGACCAATTTGCCCATGTTCAGCCGGTTCGTCACACAATAATAACCCCCGATGATATTGCAACGGTTTTTGACAAAGCGATTTTGTACGCCAAAGGGAGTCGGCTGCTTCGCATGGCAATGGAGCACATCGGCGAACCAGAATTCCGAAAAGGACTTACGGCATATTTTAATGATTTTTGCTATACAAATACTGAAGGTGCCGACCTGTGGCGGACTCTGTCAAAGAGTTCCGGCAAACGTATTGAAGCATTTATGGATACATGGCTGTCGCAGGCTGGTCTGCCGGTAGTATCGGTCGAGTCATCGGGCACTGGCATCATAGTGAGCCAGCACCGGTTCGCTCTTGGCGGACATACCAGGAATACAATTTGGCCAATTCCGCTTGCTCCGCACGATCCTCACATGTCGCACATGTTGACAAAGCGCCGGGAAACCACGCAAGCTCATTTACCCCAAATCAACCGCGATAACATCAATCATTTCGTGACCGCCTATGATCTGGACGCGTTCACCAAGATGAGAGGCATGCTCCAGGCACATCAACTATCAAGTGTCGAACGTGGCGCGCTCCTA
>CAZHGM010000004.1:0-44573 GCA_964532145.1 uncultured Candidatus Saccharibacteria bacterium
GGGACGTGGTTTACCCACGCACCGACCAAGCCCCAGTCGCCTCTGCGCTTTAGCGCAGGCGAACCGACAGAAAAATCCAGCCTTTTCCGAAAAGAAATTAAAAAATCGGCGGGGGTAAAAATCCAAAAATGCAAAGGCTGGTTTTTTCTGGCGGGGCGCGTTCCAGCTTTGCTGGAACAGGCGGCGGGGCTGGTGCAGTTCTCGTTTTCAGCTTTTTATCATAAAATAGGTTCTAGCCTCGTTGTAGAGGTGCGCCATATTGAGGAACGACCCAAGGGTCGTTTTTCAATATGAAGACAAAGATATTCGAACCCGAGATTCGAGGGTGAGGACTGCCAGTTTGCTAGATCATCTGATATAATTAATCTACATGAATACCACCCCTCATGTAACAAAATATATATTTGTAACCGGGGGCGTCATCTCTGGTGTTGGCAAAGGAATCACGGCGGCGTCGATTGGCGCTCTTTTAAAATCACGTGGACTCCGTGTTAGCATGCAGAAATGCGACCCTTATTTAAATGTCGATGCCGGAACACTTAATCCGGCTGAACACGGTGAGTGCTGGGTAACACCAGATGGTGCTGAAACCGATCTTGACCTTGGTCACTACGAGCGGTTTTTAGACGAGGAAATGTCACGTAAGAGTATTACGCTATCCGGCAGCCTCCTGAAAGAATTAATTGAAAATGAACGTTCGGGCAAGTACCTCGGCAAAACAGTCCAGCTAGTGCCACATCTAACCAATGCCATTCAGGAAAAAATTGAAGCTGCAGGTGAGGGGTCAGATGTGCATATCGTTGAGCTTGGCGGGACGGTGGGCGACTATGAGGGACTGAGTTTCGTTGAAGCCTTCCGTGAGTTCGCCATGAAACGACGCGGTGACGTCGCATTTGTACATGTCGTGTATGTGCCGTATCTGCTTGCCAGCAAAGAGTTCAAAACTAAGCCAGCTCAGAATGCCGTACGAGACCTGCGCGGGTTTGGCATCCAGCCGGATATCATCGTGGCGCGTGTTGAACGCGAGCCGGATGATTCGATTATCCGAAAAGTTAGTCAATTTGGCGGTGTTGCTCCAGAGGCGGTTGCCGTGCTGCCCAATGCCGATACGGTACTGCGTGTGCCGCAGACGCTGCATGACCTTGGGATTGATACGCAGATTGCCCGTGTGACACTTGGCATGGATGTCGGCGAAGCGGATCTGACTAAGTGGCAAGACGTAGTTAAAAAAGCAACGGATACACACGACAAGACAGTCAAAATTGGAATCGTGGCTAAATATCTCGACAATGAAGATACCTATATGTCAGTCATCGAGGCGCTTAAAAGTGCGGCTTGGCACGAAGGTGTTGGCTTGTCAATCGACTGGGTTAATGCTGAGGAGCTAGAGAAACAAGGAGCCGACAGCTTAGATAAATATGACGGCATACTGGTGCCAGGGGGATTTGGCACCAGGGGTACGGAAGGCAAAATTGCCGCCGCCGCCCATGCGCTGGATCATAAGAAACCATATCTTGGCCTCTGTCTTGGGCTGCAAGTGGCCGTGATTGCAGCGGCACGCCGCGGTGGCGTTGAAAATGCAACGAGTGGAGAGTTTGATCCTGATTCGTCTGCACAGGTGGTGTATATAATGGATGCCCAAAAGGGCAAAGAAGCGACTGGTGGTACGATGCGGCTAGGGGATTATCCGGCGCGTCTTGTTGAAGGCTCCACAGTTGCAGACTTATATGGTGCGACGGACATCGTCGAGCGACATCGCCACCGCTATGAGGTCAATCGTGTCTATGAGGAGGAAATTAACAGGGGTGGGCTTATCATCTCAGGTGAAAGCCCGGATGGTAAACTTGTTGAATTTATTGAAGCTTCCGATCATCCCTATTTTGTTGCTACCCAGGCTCATCCCGAATTCCGCTCACGTCCGACTCGTCCACATCCGCTATTCGTTGGATTTATCAAAGCGCTGAAATAAGTTCATCAAGAGTTTGCGCCATCACAATACCTTTTTTGCGCATATATTCTGTTTTTTCTGATGCGCATTCGCCGAGACTGCCGACGATGGCACCGGCGTGGCCGAACTGCTGTCCAGAGGGCAGGGAATGACCGACGACGAGACCATAGATGGGCTTGGTGACGTATTTTTCGGCGTAATTAGCCGCAATTTGTTCGGTGTTACCGCCGATTTCGCCGACCATGATGATCTGATCAGTTTGCGGATCGTCCTGACAGATTTGGAGGGCTTCAGAGAAGTTTGTACCCTGGACTGGATCACCGCCGATACCTAGTACCATTCGCTGGCCAATTCCTTTTTTGGTCAACGCATCAGCCAGTTCGTAGGTGAGGGTACCTGATCTAGATACGATTGCGGTTGTGCCCGGTGTAGTGATATGGGCGGCAATGATGCCGAGTTTATGCGAGCCTGGTACGATAAACCCAGGACAGTTTGGCCCGATAATCGTTGCGTTTTTGTCTACGGCATGTTGATACACCGCTAGCATGTCATGAACCGGAATATGCTCAGTGATACAAACGATGAGCTTGATGCCTGCTTCCAGCGCTTCAAACATAGCGTTTTTCGCAAATTTTGCTGGCACGAATATCACGCTAGTGCTGGCTGGATGCGAGGTAATTGCATCCGGGACGGTATTATACACAGGGATGCCCTCAACTTCATTGCCGGCTTTGCCTGGTGTTACGCCAGCGACGATGTTGGTGCCGGCGGCCAGCATACCTTTGGTATGAAACGCGCCGTGATGGCCAGTGATGCCCTGGACGATGACGGGATTGTTTTGAAAGAAAAGGTCAAGGCTAACATACCCTTCGCTCATTGCATCCACAACAGCTGCCCCACCATCTTTCACGGGCAGCGTTTCAGTCGCTATAGCTCCTTGCACTACGCTTATACTGCCCGACTCAAGAGGTGGGGTAGCTGTTGTGGTGGGCGTAGCCTGTGATGTTCTTCCTTCTGGCGGTGTCGTTGCATTCCGAACACAGGATGCCAAATCAGGTTGCATTTCGATACTCTCATCCTTGAGTAGTCTGGCCGCTTCATCGCGATTTGTCCCTTCTAATCTGATATAGAGTGGTACGAGGTCATCGATTTCGCTTTTGGCAGCGATGATACCTCGAGCGATATCATCACAGTGGGTGATACCGGCAAATATGTTGACAATGATGCTGGTGACGCCGGGAAGCTGGTTGATCTCGCGGATGTTTCGGATAAATACGTCCTCTCCTGTGCCGCCGCCGATATCTAAGAAATTTGCTGGATGTCCACCTGCAGCATAGATCGTATCCATTGTGCTCATGGCCATACCGGCACCATTAGCGATTACACCTATCGTGCCGCCGAGCGGGATAACGCTTGATGAAACTGCTTGATTAGCGTATTCACTATGCCTAAACAGAGCATTATCATCTAGCTCAAACTTAGCGTCAGCGGCAATAAGCGTGTGGTCTTTGGTAACCACCAGCGGGTTAATTTCGGCAAGAAGCAGATCGTTGTCAATCATGCAGGTATGAAGCGCTTTGAGGAGCGGTTTGAGCATCATTTCGTCGATCTGTAGTGTTTTACTCAATGTTTCGAGGCTGCCTGGCTGATCGTAGGGCACATTCACGACCGATGACGTGTTGGACTCTATGTCGATGCCGCCGCTACCGCTTGCAATCCACTCGATGCGTCGTTTGTCGCGGTTGACACGGAGCGCCAGATACAGCTCACGTTGGATCTCTACAGCTTTCTCGATGAGTATGGAGTCAGGCCGATACCCCTTAATTTCAAGCACTTTGATCACTTGAAATGAGGTCAAAAACTCATCAGCATTGCGAACAAGTTTTACACCGCCGAGTTTGCCGCGACCACCGACTGGGACCTGGCTTTTAAGCACAATAGGATACGACAGCGACGAGGGAGTAATTTCCGAAATATCTTTGATAACCTGCCCCGGAGGGGTTGGTATCCCGGCTGAACGCAGTAGCTCCTTAGCTTGATACTCGAGTAATTGCATAGTATCTATTTTACCACCTCTGTTATAATATGAACGATATGAGAGCAATTACAGAGGCAATTCAAAACACAGTACACGAACTTTACGATATTGATGTTACGCCAAGCATTTCCCGACCGGAGCCGCAGTTTGGGGACTTCGCAAGCAATATTGCGCTGCAACTTGGCAAGAAGCTCGGTCGTAATCCGCGCGAGATTGCAGAAGAAATTGCTACTACACTTCAAGAGCTTCCCGGTATCAAGTCTGCCACTATTGCAGGACCGGGTTTCATCAATATCACACTAACAGATGAATCATTGATAAGTCTTGCGACTACTCCAAAATCCAACATCCAACATCCCAAATCTACTATCGTCATCGAAACAAACAACCCCAATCCGTTTAAAGCAATGCATATCGGGCATGCCTATAACGCAATTATCGCCGATACGATCGCAAATCTCCTCGAAACAAAGGGCGCGCACGTCTACCGTGTCAGTTATCACGGCGATGTTGGCCTGCATGTTGGACGGTCAATGTACAGCTTACTCAAATACGTTGCTGGTGACCCGAAAAAATTGCAAGACATTCCTACAAATGAGCGTAATAGTTTCATGAGCAAGATGTACGCAGAAGGCTCACGAGCGTATAAAGAAGATGAAACAGCGAAAGCAGAAATCCAGGAGCTGGCGAAGCAGTCATTTACTCGTGACGATCCTATATATGCAGCGGTGTACGATACCGTGTTTGACTGGAGTTTTGTCGAGATTGGTGACAATGTGCAGCGTCTTGGCAACAAGCCGGTCGAGCGGAAGTTTCTCGAGAGTGACGCCGATGTGCGCGGGGTAAAAATCGTGCGTGACAATGTGCCAGGCGTGTTTCAGGAAAGTGACGGCGCATTGGTATTTAAGGGGTCAGAACATGGTAGTTTTGACAACGTATTTGTAGGGAGCAATGGATTAGGACTTTATGGTGCGCGCGATATGGGTCTGATGCAGCTTAAAAATGAACAGTATCATCCTGACAAAAGCTACATCGTTACCGCAGAGGAGCAAAAAGATTACTTTAAAGGGGTTCTCGCTGCAGCAGCGATGGCCTATCCTGATCAAGCAGGCAAAACCATTAACATTTCAACTGGCACAGTGAAGCTCACCTCTGGCAAAATGAGCAGCCGGGATGGTGATGTCATCGAGATCGGCTGGCTATTTGACCAAATTTCTCAGGCTATTACCGCTCGCGGCGGCGAAGTAAACGATGATATTGTGGCTGGCGCGCTGCGATATGCGTTTTTGAAAGTTCGGATCGGCAGCGATGTGATTTTTGACATCAATGAATCTGTCAGTATCCAGGGTAATAGCGGGCCATACTTGCAGTACGCGCATGCCCGGGCGTGCTCGATTTTATCAAAAGCAAAGGGGCAGAGTGAAGAAGCGAAAGAGCAGGAGCGCGTGGAGCTGACGGCCGATGAACGGTTATTGCTACGAAAGATAACAGAGTTTGAGGACGTGGTTGAACGAGCGGCTCACGAACTCATGCCGCATTATATTTGCACCTATTTGTATGAGCTCGCTCAGGAATTTAACCGGTTTTATGAAAAAAACCGCGTGATTGGTGATGAGCGCGAGCAGCGTCGGGTGGAGCTTGTGAATCTCTACCGGGATAAGCTGGCAGGGGGCCTAGGCCTGCTCGGCATTGTTGCTCCTAAGAGGATGTAGTATACTGCTAAGCATGTCGAAAGTAACGTCACAATTCGGGCTGATCCTCGTGATTATTGACGTGCCTTCGGCAGGCTAGATTCACCGTAGGATCGACCGCCGCCGGAGGAAACACCCCGGCGTTTTTCGTTTCTACGGCTGAAACCGCGGGCTTAGCCAGCCCATGTACATCGACAAGGAGAGATAGTGGCGCAAGATCCGAAAAAAGGTATCATTGCTGGGATCCGAAAGCGTGGAGGAAGCATCACCTGTCTGCCCTCGCAGCTCTCGGCACGAGTGGGATTAACTGGATGTAGCGGCCAGGACATTCAGTTGGCTATCACCAGATTGAAAGGGTCTGGTAAGGTATATACCAGATTTGACCCGCATACGAAGCGCACGACGTATACGCTTCAGGGGTAAAGCTCACCTCGTGATTTGATTGGCATGACCTGCATGAATCAAATCACTGCCCCCCGCGCCCGCCCTACAGGGCAGGCGCGGGGGGCGAGGACCATTCTCTCCTTGTCATTTCCTATTTCGTTATCTATAATCTCCACTATCAGTCAATAAGGAGTGTTATCTATGCCAAAAAGTGAAAAAGCTATTCGCGCAGACGAAGATCGGAAGATTGCCGCTGCCGCTCGTGTAAAGAGCCTGACAGGTAGTCACGGTTCAGGATTTATGAATTTCATTCGTGAGCAAGGTGTGGTCGGACTGGCCGTCGGTCTGGCGATCGGTACTGCCGCGGGCGACACGGTCAAAAAACTCGTACAGCTCATCATCGGTTCCCAAGCTGGCCTACAAGCTGCAAAATTTGATGTAAATGTCGCTGGTCGTCAGGCTGAATTTGCTTGGGGGGCGTTTGTCAGTTCACTGATTACACTGCTGGCCGTTGCGTTGGTGGTATATGCCATCGTTCACATGCTCAAACTCGACAAACTCGACCGTAAAAAAGACTAGTCGCTAGGCAACGTTCCAGCTGGCATCGCGGGGGTACTTATCACCCCACTCGGCCATTTTTTTGAGAATAGGCAGTAAGTCATAGCCTTTGTGTGTTAGCTCGTAGGCATTATATATCTCGACGATCACGCCGTTAGTTTCGAGTGTTTCGAGGCGCTGGCTGAGGATACGGGGATTAATGCCGGTGACACCACGCTCGATTTCGCAGTAGCGTTTGGGGCCTTCAGCAAGTTCACGTATGATCTGAGCCGACCACTTGTTGCCGATTATTTCTGCTGCTGAGTTAACGCAGCCAACATGATTATCTATCATTTACTTTACTTTCTATAGTAACTGTCCTATACTGATTACTATATAAAGTATAGCATACATAGATAAGGGGGAATATGAAATTTGCAATCGTTGTCGGAAGTGTACGTCAAAATCGAGTGACCGATCGCCAGGCAAAATGGATCCAAAAGCTTGCGAGCACGGTAGCGGGTGATCATAGCTGGGAGCTTGTCGATCTAAAGGGATACGACTTGCCAATGTTTGATGAGCCGTTGCCGCCGATGGCAAACCAACGACCCGAACTGGCAGATGGTACGAAGCGATACTTGGAGGCAATGGGTGCAGCTGACGGGTTCATTATTGTCACGCCGGAGTACAACCATGGTATGCCATCGGCGCTCAAAAACGCCATCGACCTACTTGACTACCAGTTGATGAAAAAACCAGTTGCAATTGCCAGCCACGGCGTCGTGGGCGGTGCGAGAGCCAATGAGCATGTGCGTATGGTGATCAACAGTAACCTCGGTGGTCTGCCAGTGCCAACCGGCCTGACATTTTACGGCCGGGTAGACGAGCTTATCAGCGAAGACGGTACGCTATCCGACAAGGCCGATGCAGCTAACGAAAAATCAGCTCGAGCCATGATCGAATCCCTCGTCTGGCACGCCGCCGCCCTCAAAACCGCTCGGGAGCGTTAATTAGTAACTTTTCTATCACTACTTGATAGCTCATGCTCTTGATGCTAAAGTCAAAAGAGGTAATATTAAACAAACATAACCAAAAGTATTTTTTGTAAGGGGCAATATGGTTAACGAGAGACTTACCGAAAAGGGCATAAGTGCTCTTGAGGATGCTCCGGCTGTTGAAGTCGATCCTGATCAGTTGTCGCCATCAGAATATTTGAGGTATATCGAGCGTTTAAAGCGTTACATATATGACCCAGATAGCGCTATGAGAGAAGATGCTGTTCGCAGCGAGACAGCTGTTTCGAATTATGCTGACGACTACGGCTATGTCGACCATTTGGCATCAGTTGCGCTTGATAGGCTAGAAGAGCTAGCTCATAACCCTAATGCAACTTACCTTGAAAAAATGCTTGCGAGAGGGGTTGCTTCCTCACCGGTTGCGTTAGTGTTTGACACACGTCGTGGGCATGAATATGACTTGGTGACGAAGGATGAGGTAGATAGAGTCAACCGTTCTCGGTATTTAGGTGAAGGAGATGCTGATAACGATAGGAACCTAACAGATGACCAAATCGACTTACTCAATAATGCCTATAAGAATAATCATCCAAATATTGATGAATACGAATTCGAGCTTTGGAAAGCAAGATTACGGCGACGAAATGCCATATACTCTATACAAGAAATCAAAACTCGTCGCGCATTTCAAACTGAAGAACAGCAGTTAGTTAATGCGGGTTATCTTGAGTCATCAGAGCTTTATAGTGATGTCACGTTTCTTACGGCACTTATCAATCATGACATCTCGTCTGCGAATCATCGACTGTGGCAGCTGGCTTATAAAATTTCTGATGAAGATGAAATCGCTCTTAAGCCATATAGCTTTTTGATGCGTGCATACGGTGAGGTTATCGAGCAAAGGGCTGATCATGATTTTTACCAAAGCTTCATCGAAAGAGTAGATGTGGACTATAAGGCCATTCAAGATCATGGCATGATGTATGTACCAGTTTGGGTATCTCCGAATACGGTTGGCTTTTACGAAGGCACAGGGCAGCTAGTGGATATGTTTGATATGGTGGGTGCCACGCCCACTGACCCTCTATCTCCGCAGAAAGTTGACCTGGAAGCTTTGTGCGAAACAGTCTAAAAGCACTACTACGAGATGAGTAATTCGCCCAAAAGATCGACGATTTGCCTCTCGAGCCGCCAACTGGCGGAGTTATCTTGAGGGTAAATATAGCCCTATACGCGTAGTGCTGCTTTTACGAACAGGTCATAAGCAACAATTTGCTTGTGATCTGGGGCAATAGTTGGAGAAAATTTGCTACAATACTCTTCATACATATGGAGGTGTTGGTATGAACATGCTTGAAAGTGCGGTGGAGCTGGTGCAGAGGGCTGGGGCGCGGTTGGGATGGAATGAAAATAGAATTGAGTCGCTACTGGAGCCCGAGGCGGTGCATGAGTTTGCTATCACCGTAGATGATATTACTCATCAGGCATACCGCGTGCAGCACAACAGCAGGCGTGGGCCATACAAGGGTGGTATACGGTTTCACCCGCATGTTGACCCGAGCGAAGTGCGGGCGTTGGCGACATTGATGAGCCTGAAGTGCGCGGCAGTAGATATTCCGATGGGCGGCGGCAAAGGCGGTGTAGCGTTTGATCCGCGACTTCATGGCGATGATTATATCGAAAAGGTTGCTCGAGCATATGTACGAGGGCTTGAGAAGCACCTCGGTCCAGACAAGGATGTACCGGCGCCAGACGTAAATACTGACGGCGGCGTGATCGACTGGATGGTTGACGAATATGAACAGCTAACTGGTGATACGAGCAAAGCCAGCTTTACTGGTAAATCGATCAAAAACGGCGGCTCAGAGGGTCGTATCGAGGCAACTGGCCGTGGCGGTGTGATTGCGCTCAGAGAATACTGCAAGGCACATGGGGTGAATACGAACGGATTGAAAATTGCTATCCAGGGGGTAGGCAATGTTGGCTTCTATTTCGCGCAGATTGCAGAACGCGACTTAGGCGCTCGTATCGTGGCGGTGTCGAACTCACGTCAAATGGTAGTGAATGCTGACGGTCTTCAATTTGCCGACAAGACATTTTCACGCGATGTGATCAGCGAGCTGGACGGTGAAACCGGTGAAAGTGAGGATATTTTGCTGCAGGACGTAGATGTGCTGGTATTTGCCGCGCTCGGCGAGGTAGTCAATGTCGATAACCAAGCGGATATCAAGGTCGATATCGTGCTGGAGCTGGCCAACGGGCCGGTCGATGACGAAGCGTTGATCGCACTCGAGTCGCGCGGTGTAAAGGTGATCCCGGATGTCATCGCCAATGCTGGCGGCGTGATCGTCAGTTACCTCGAGTGGAGACAAAACAAAGCACGCGAGCATTGGGCGGAGACACGAGTTAACACGGAACTAGACGCTATACTCTCGACGGCTATGCAGAATGCTATGAAGCGAGCGCACGCTGAGAGTTGCCCTCTCAAAGAAGCGGCATTTGTGATTGGTATGGAACGACTAGGCTAATATTGACGGTCGTTATCTAATGTGGTTGTATAAATAAGTCATATACCTACGAGAGAAAGAAAGCTCTTATGTCTGTTCGCGATACGCGTTGGGCAAGAAGACAGATGGAGAATATTCACCCGGGAGCAGCGCTCGTCCTGAGCGATGATCCAGCTCGGTTCCGGTCGTGGCGTCCTTGGAGTCGATGGAATCGACGCATATGAAAGGCGACGATACTCCCCAGGATAGAAAGACAGATCGTCCGCATAACCCGGTGGGAGACAGTGATCGTCGGCGACACATGCGCCGACCTCACTCATCAGGTAAGCGCCCGGGTACCTAGGGATGACATTGCCGTCGTGTCCCGAACATGTCTTCGGGACACGCGGCGTCACCATTTCAGATATACTATGACTATGAGTACATCAGCAAAAATACTATGGATGGACCTGGAGATGACAGGGCTTGATCCGCGTAAGGACCGGATTTTGGAAGTGGCAGTGATTGCGACGGATTGGAACTTTGATGAGATTGCTAGCTATACGGCTGTCAAAACAGTCAGTCCGACTCTGATGAAATCCCGAATGCAGGGCAAATTTTGGAATGACAACGCAGCAGTCCGCGATGCTTTAATGACACAAAATGCGGGCGGTAAGAGTGGCCGTACCGTCGAGGCTGAGCTACTGGCGTTTATTGCTGAGCATTTCATGGACGACCAGCCGGTACTGCTCGGCGGTAATTCAATTCATCAGGATAGGAAATTTATTGATCGTGAGTGGCCGCGGCTGAGCGAACGGCTACATTACCGCATGCTTGATGTCAGCGCTTGGAAAGTCGTGTTTGAGGGGAAATACCGCAAAAAATTCGCGAAACCGGAGGTCCATCGGGCGCTGGAAGACATCCGCGGCAGCATCGAGGAGCTACAGTACTACCTTGGAAAAGTAAAAGGGTAGGTATATCCCAGTATTCAGGGCTACTGCATCAAAGGATGTTCTTGGGATGCGCCGCTTGACGCAGACAAATGCTCCGTAATCTGGTAATAATAGATAAATGATGACAAAGAGCGATATTGAAAGTATGGTCACTGCGCTGCCAGGCGTGTATTTGGATTACCCGTTTGGCGAGGGCGTGGCGGTGTATAAAGTCAAGACCGAAAAAGATGCATACCCAAAATCCAAAATCCAGAATCCAGAATCCACCGATAAGATGTTTGCGTTGATACAAGAGGGCAGCAGTCCGGTACGGCTAAGTCTCAAATGCGACCCGCAACTGGCTGAGCTGCTGCGCGAAAAGTACGAGACTGTGCTGCCAGGGTATCACTTGAACAAAAAACACTGGAATACGATTATTTGCAGCGGCCAGGTGCCTGAGGACGAGCTAAAAGACCTCATCAGACATAGTTACGAATTGGCTCTAGCCGCCTAGTAAATATCAACAGCTTTCAGAGACTCAAGGATGGCTGCGATATGCTCGTGAGCGTTTCGGGTGGCGGCTTTGACGGCTTTTTGCGGCGCGTCAGCATTGACTTGGGCCAGCAACGTCTGGGTGTCTGTCAGCACCGCTTCCAGCGTCGCAAGGTATTCTTTGTCGAATCGACCGTCGATCGCCGCTTTTTTGAGCGTGTCGAGCGTCTGTTTCTGCCTGGCTTTTTCAGCTGCGACGACTTCTTTGTTGTCGCCTTTCGCCCCAGCAGTCGAGGTAGCAGACTTGATCGTTGTGGTATCGCCGCTTATCAGGATCCCAGCGTCACTATTTATTTTGCGCAGCGTATCGAGTTTGGCGTTTTTGCTGCCTTCAGCGATATATAGCGTCAGCGAATCCATTCGAGTGGTCAGTTTGTCCATTGATGCAGTGGGATTTTTTGACATACTAGCTATCAGCAGGCCTGCTGCAACAATAATCATGATGATAACACCGGCGATGATGAGCATAACTTTGCCATTAAGCCGTTTTTGGGCAGGGTATGGGGATGGTGGGATAAATTCTGGTTGCATATGATTATTTAAGCATAACTTTTTATAGAGAGATATACTAATACTATGATTTCAGATGAGGCCAAGGAGGAAGTACGTAACCGTCTCGCGATTGAGGACGTGATCGGCGAATACGTGCCGCTCAAACGTGCCGGTCGCAGCTGGAAAGGCCTGAGTCCGTTTTCGCAGGAAAAAACCCCGAGTTTTTTCGTGTCGCCCGACAAACAGATTTGGCATGATTTTAGTAGCAACAAAGGCGGCGATATATTCTCGTTTGTGATGGAAGTTGAGGGCCTGGATTTCCGGCAGACACTTGAGCTGCTGGCTCGAAAGGCTGGTGTTGATCTCAGCATGTACGAGACACGAGATGCCTCGAAAGGCTTAGCCGAGAAAAAACGCCGGTTGTTGGCGGCGAATGAACTGGCGACGACATTCTACCAGCGACAGCTGATCAAAGATTCGGCGGCGATTCATTATACCAATATCGTGCGAGGGCTTAACCGGCAGACGGTGATGGAGTTTCGTCTGGGATACGCTCCAGAACAGGGGTCGGTTTTACGTCGTTTTGCTGAGGACAAAAAATTTACGACGACGGAGCTACGCGATGCAGGTCTGTTGGGGCAACGAGGCAATGATTTGCTTAGAGGGCGATTAGTTGTGCCGCTGAGTGATGGCCAGGGACAGATCGTCGGGTTTACTGGTCGATTGCTGCTGGATGTCAAAAATGCCCCCAAATACCTCAATACGCCGCAGACACTACTATATGACAAGGGTCGGCACGTGTTCGGGCTGTACCAGGCAAAGGAATCCATCCGCCTCCATGATTACGCCGTGCTGGTCGAGGGCAATCTTGACGTCATTTCCAGCCACCAGGCTGGCGTCAAGCAGGTGGTGGCAACGGCTGGCACGGCACTGACCGAGCATCACCTTAAGGCTCTGTCGCGTCTAAGCAAAAACATCCGGCTGTGTTTTGATGCCGATAAGGCGGGGATTGCTGCGACGGAACGGGCAATACCGATTGCCGAAGCGGTTGGCGTGGACCTCAGCGTCATCACGCTGCCGCGTGACTTTAAAGACCCCGATGAACTCGTTCGCCATGATCCAAAGCTATGGCAAAGCGTGATCAACAGCCACCAGCCAGCAGTGGAGTGGATTATCGATCAATACACCGAACGCTATGATATATCGACGGCCACCGGTAAACGTGAACTCAGCACGCAGGCACTCAATGTTATACGCGGTCTGAAAGACCCGGTTGAGCAAGAGCATTATTTGCAGCGGGTAGCGGATGTTACGGGCGCGTCGCGCCGCGCACTGGAAGGCAAGCTCAATATTGTGCCAAAAGCTCAGCCGCTGCGGCGCCTAAAACCAATGCATGTTACATCCGTATCGGGCCATGACCCAGAGGTGCATCAGGATTATCTACTGGGGCTGGCGATACTTGACCCGTCGATTCACGATACATTGCGGCACCTGACGGCTGATTCGGTAGCAGGTGATGTTCGGCAGCAATTACTGAGCTATATCCTGTCACACCGAGGTGATCCCTTTCCGGATTCGCTGCCTGATGAGTTGCAAAATCTCGACACCTATGTCAAAATTGTTACATTCAAAGCGGAAACCCGCTACGAGGCAGTCGACAGTAGTAACCGACTGATAGAAGCCGCGAATCTCGTACGACGAATAAAAGACGAACAGCGTAAAACCAAAAAAGCACGATTGGCTCGGGAGCTCAGGCAGGCTGAAGAAGCTCGTGATGAGGACGCTATGACCCGCCTTCGTGCACAATTAGCAGCTCTAATAAAGGAGAAATAGTAGTGCCACACGATGCACCCCACGACGATGATTTTACTGATACGTCAGCCACTGGCGCTGGCGAGGATGATGAGCTGGCGAGCCTAAGCGATATCGACACGTTCGAAGAGCCGGAAATTGATGATATTGAATCAGAGGATCTCGATGATGATCCGGCGGCTCCGGTGTATTTCGATGATATTTCGGATGATTCCGTCCGGCTGTATTTACGCGAAATCGGTAAGATTCCGCTGCTGAACGCTGAGGAAGAGCTCGCACTTGCCCAGAAAGTCGTCGCTGGCGACAAAAAAGCAAAAGACCAGATGGCTGAGGCAAATATGCGGCTTGTTGTGAGCATCGCCAAGCGTTACTCTGGCCGCGGGTTGGATTTCCTTGACCTCATCCAAGAGGGAAATACAGGACTACTGCGGGCGGTTGAAAAATTTGACCCTGACAAAGGCTTTAAATTCAGTACCTATGCGACGTGGTGGATTCGCCAGGCGATCACTCGTGCGATTGCTGACCAGGCGCGGACGATTCGTATCCCGGTACACATGGTTGAGACGATCAACAAGCTGCTTCGTACGCAGCGCCGTATGACGCAGGATCTCAATCGTGAGCCGTCGATTGAGGAGCTCGCCAAAGAGCTTGAAATGGAGCCCGACAAAGTTGAGTATGTCATGAAGATCAAACAAGACATCACCAGCCTTGATGCTGGTGTCGGCCGTGACGACGGTGAAGACGATACGGTACTGGGAGATTTCATTGAGGATGAAGATGCCGCAAGCCCTGAGGACAGTGCCGCCAATCAATTGCTCAAAGAGCAAGTCCAGAGCATACTTGATGTCCTGACTGAACGCGAACAAAAAATTCTCAAAATGCGTTTCGGACTTGATGATGGTAAAAGTCACACGCTCGAAGAAGTCGGGCAGGAATTCTCTGTCACCCGCGAGCGTATCCGCCAGATCGAAGCCAAAGCCCTCGCTAAACTTCGCAAGCACAAAGACGCCAAGAAACTCTACGAGTATCTGCAGTAATGGTAGATAGTATCTGATGAGGGTAAATTGTGCTTGGTTCAGGGTAAAGTTACAGTGGAGAATATAATACGATGAGAATTATTGGTATTGCAGGTACGAATGGCAGCGGCAAGGATACGGTGGCGCAACTACTAGCCGCGAAACATAACTATTTGTATGTATCGGTGTCTGAGATGCTGCGCGATGAGTGCCGGGCGCGTGGCCTGGAGGTCAAGCGCGAGAATTTGCGCATGATTAGTACCGAGTGGCGACGTACGTTAGGGCTCGGTGCGCCTGTTGATAAAGCCGTGGAGGCGCTTCACCAATCGGGCGGTTCATATGACGGTCTTGTAACGGGGAGTATTCGAAATCCTGGTGAAGCAATGCGTGTCCATGAGCTTGGCGGGTTGATGGTCTGGACTGATGCCGATCCGCGAGTTCGCTACGAACGGATCCAAGCAGCAAATCGCGGCCGCGTGGGTGAAGATGACAAAACCTACGAAGAGTTTTTGGCTGAGGAAGATGCTGAAATGAACCCGGTTGACAGCACTGACGACGCGGTGCTCAACGGCACGGCCGTCAAAGCACTTTGTGATGAAACGATTCGCAATGAAGGCGACGTGTCTGAGCTGGAGCAGGCGATCGACATGCTCATACAGAAACGCTCATAACATTTGTATTCAAATTGGTTGTGCTTGGGTTGAAATAGACTCAGGTCTATAATCGTGGTGGCAATGCCCGAACAACTTGATACCAATACCGTTCCCGTTGAACAGCAGCGGCGGTTTCGAGACTCATTAAAGCATTTGCTCGGAATCAATGCAGCGAGCGCGGCCTTAAGTATCGGCAATGACGCGCTCGATCATAGCGCACTCAGTTTTACGCAAGGTCTTATGGAAGTAACTGATTCGGCGATGGCAGTGGGGTTGGCACGCTCACATCAGCTCGACGTTGCTGGCAAGCATCGGCAGGCGTCACGTTGGCGGCAGGCGTTATACGGAGCGCATATTGGCGCGGCAGGTATAGGGATTGCCGAAGGCGCGCGTCTGATGCATGAAGGAGACCAACCGACTTTGACAAATATCGCCGTTGCCGGACTAGTCGCGGTGATTAACGCGCATTATATTCGCCACAGTATCAAACACCTCCGCGGTGAGGCTCACCGGCAGGTGCCTGATTACGAAATGGCAGGACAAGATCCGATTGAGGTGGTACAAGATGCGCAGCGTAAGTGGCCGAGTGCTGAAATGATTCACGAGCTTAATCAAAAAGGCACCACAGCGATCGCCGTGACGAATCTTGTAGAAGCCAGCGGCGGCGTGCTCGGCACGGCCGCGCAGTTTTGGTGGAGCCAAGGTTCAGCCGCCGGTGCTATCGCCTCTAGCGCCGGAGTGATTGGTGTCATGGCGAATCAAATTCGAGTGGAGCGTAGCATGATGAAACGAACCGTAGCCGCAAAACTATAAGTCTTATGCTTGCAGAGAGAAGGAGCTATTTGTCATAGTAGTAAGATTATGACAGAACGTCGGCCAGAAGGAGTACGCGCAGAAAGAATACGTCGCTATGCAACAAAATCGGGGGTGGGTGCGATGGATAAGACACCAGAAGAAATTTTGTAAGAGTTGCAAGCGATTATTGCGTGCCTAGAAGAAGTTGATACTGAACAACAACTGCCTGGTCTTCAACAGTTTATGTACTTTAAACGTTTACTTGGTGGAGAAGCGCCTACCGAGGTCGCCAATGAATTAGGCCTTAGCCGTGAAGCAGTTGCTATGGGTGCGGAAAAATTTGCGATAGCATTAGGAAAAGTTGGTGTTGTGCAAGCATTTGCCAATGGTGAGGTAACCGCAGCTATGATAGGTGTTTTGCCAGTCGGCAGACAAAGGCAAGGCCAGACGGTTACGGGTCCTTCTGCTGCAGCATGGGGTGCCGAGTCTGCGGTTGATCCCGGTTTTGCTGCAATGCTGGCGCGTGATATGGAACGGCGGGCGGTGATTGATCGAGGGTTGCAACCTGATGAAACACAGGCAGATACAATTCGAGAGACAGTAACAGCTATGAATAAGACGGCTAGAATCTCTGGCGAGCGAGCACTCGGGTTGATATTGTTGTTACGAGGCGTCAAGGTGGGGCCACATGCCGACCGGGTGAAGATAGATAATCTTCTTAAACAGACGGAGCAAGATATCTGTGCTCGCGTAATTAATAAGCAGGGCAACGTTTCTGGAGGAGTAAAATTGCTGGCATTGCTGGCGGGGCAGGACATCGAAGAAGGGCAATTTGCATAAAAAAATAAGGCGATGTCTCACGAAGAATTGTTACAGTGGCACCTGAAGCGCTATCCTGATAAGAGGGGAGTAGAAGAAATTTATCAGGATATACTAGGCCGCGTGCTAGGGGGCGTGGAAGAGTTATACCCTGAACGATGACGTATACTAGTACTATGACGAAACGGTTGGCGATTATTGATGGCAAGAGTGTGTTTTACCGCGGGTATTATGCGATGCCAAATCTTAGCACGCGTGATGGTACGCCGACGGGCGGCGTATATGGATTTGCGGCGCTGAGCCTTGAGCTGATCAAAAAGCTAAAGCCCGACTATGTCTGCGTAGCGTGGGACAAGGCGCATACTAACATACGCAAACGAAAAGCCTTATATCCCGAATACAAGGCCGGGCGTAAACCAGCGCCGCCGGATTTTTATGCGCAGATACCGATGCTGATGGAGTTACTTGAGGCATTTTCGTGGCCGCTGTACGAAGCTGACGATTATGAAGCAGATGATATCATGTGCACGCTGGCCGAACAGGCCGATCAGCAGGGTATCGAAACCTGTCTGATCACCAGCGACCTTGACTCGCTGCAATGTCTCGGCCCACGCACGCATGTCTATGCCCTCAAAAAAGGTTTCAGCAACATCGAGTTGTTTCATCCGGAGAGTTTTACCGCTAAATACGGCATTCGTACCGACCAATTCCTCGATCTAAAGAGCCTCAAAGGCGACAGCTCCGATAATATCCCGGGCGTGCCTGGGGTTGGCGAAAAGACTGCGGTGCAATTGCTGCAGCAGTATGACACGATTGACGGTGTCTATGAAAACCTCTGGCAACTCAAAGGCGCAGTGGCAAAGAAACTCGAAGCCGGTAAAGATTTGGCGTATCTCAGCCGTGAAATCGCTACGCTGTATCATGATGCGCCATTTACACTCGACCTTGATGCCATGGATGTAACTGATCTTGATACGCTCAAACTCAAGACGCTGCTGACGCGTCTGGAATTTCGTTCGCTGCTGCGCAATCTACCGAAACATATGCAAAGCAGAGAGATTGTCAAAAGCGACCAGCCGGAATTTCAAGATATCAAACCAGCTAATGAAGTGAAATGGAGCGATGCAGAGTCGGTGAAATTTACCATGGCCGATCACGTGGTAATGTACTTAGCTAGCGAAATACTCTATGTATCGAGCGAGCCGGGCGGCTACTCGCAGGTTTCGATCAATGATATCGCCAAACATCTCGGCAGTAAGCATGTGATCGCATACGGCGGCGATAGTCTTTGTCATTTTTTTCTTCGATCTACGGTCCAAGATTTACCAGCTATCTTCGACACGCAGCATGTTGCGTTTCTGCTTGACCCGCTCAGAAAATCACGCGAGCTCAGTGATCTTGCTGGTATCGATGCAACTGTTCCGGCGCAAGCGATCGCGGCTATGTGGGCGCTATACGATGAGCAATCCGGGGCGCTCAAAAAACTGCCCAAGCTCGACAATGTGGCGCGGGAGATTGATTTCCCACTCATCCCGTTACTGGCGCGCATGGAACACCGCGGCATTATCCTCGACACAACATTTCTCGATGCGATGAAGGCTGATCTGGAAAAAGACATATCCCAGGTGCAATGCGAGATGTATGACATGGTTGGGTATGAGTTTAATATTGGTAGTCCGGCTCAGCTGGCTGACGTGCTCTATGGCAAACTGGCGCTCAGTACTGTCGGTATCAAAAAAGGTAAGACAGGGTACAGTACCGGACAAAGCGAGCTCGACAAACTGCGTGGTACGCATCCGATTATTGAGAAAATCGAGCAGTATCGCGAGCTGACAAAACTGCTCAGTACCTATGTTGATGCACTGCCGAAGCTAGTTGATAGCGAGTCGCGGCTGCATACGACCTTCCGCCAGGACGTTGCGGCAACTGGTCGGCTCAGCAGTGCTGATCCGAATTTGCAAAATATACCGGTGCGCAGTGAGCTGGGCCGCAAAATCCGCGAAGCGTTTGTGCCGGCCAAAGGCAACGTATTTGTCAGCGCTGACTACAGCCAGTTCGAGCTGCGTCTGGCGGCGGTGCTGGCGGGGGACGAAAAGATGATCAATGATTTTAATGCCGGTACTGACATTCATGCCAAAACCGCGGCCGAGGTGTACAAAATTCCGCTTGATGAAGTCACCAAAAGCCAGCGCCGCGATGCCAAAGTGATTAATTTCGGCGTTCTCTACGGCATGAGTCCGCATGGGCTTGCCGCCGCGACGGGTATGAGCTTTCACGATGCAAAGGTGTTTATCGATGAATACTTCCGGCTGCGCGCTCCGATCCGGAAGTATATCGACGCCACGATCGCCAAAGCAAAAAGTGATGGCTATGTTGAAACCTATTTTGGCCGCAGACGACCGACGCCAGATGTAAAATCGAGTAATTATATTGTTCGTGCAGCCGCAGAACGCCAAGCTGCCAATATGCCAATCCAAGGTACCGAGGCCGATTTGATGAAACTCGCGATGCTCAGTGTTGAAGCGAAACTTCAACAAACCGAAAGACCGAAAGACCGAAAGATCGAAAGAAAATCTCAGCCAGCTCCAGCCTCCTCTCAGTCTCTCAGTCTCTCAGTCTCTCAGCCTGGAGAGCTCGGCTGGCAAGTACTGCAAATTCACGACTCCATCCTTATAGAATGTCCGCGCGAAAACGCCGAATCGGTCGGAGAGCTACTGAAAGACACTATGGAGAATATTTATCCGAAACTAGGTGTGCGTCTCGATGTCGACGTTTCAATTGGTGACAACTGGGGCGAGGTTTGACAACGGTTATTTTGTTTGATTGTTTTGGGGTGCTGGTGCAAAGCTCACTCGAGAAGTTTTACGATGTGTATTTCAAGGATGATGAAGAAAAAAGGCAACGGGCGGATAGGTTTGATCAAGCTACAAGTCGCGGCACTATTTCATATCAGGAGTACGTAGCAGAGCTTAGCTTGCTTGCGGATATTTCTGCCCGCGATGTGTCAAAGGTGCTGGATAATACGCCCGTCAACACGTCTCTGCTGGCGTTTATCCGCGATAATCTTGCGCCGCAGTATCGTATCGGTATGCTTTCTAATGCCGCCGATAATTGGCTGGACGAACTATTCGATGCTGATGATCGAGCACTGTTTGAACATACGGTATTGTCGTATCAAGTGGGTTTCGCAAAACCAGATCCACAGATTTATAAACTTGCAGCAGAGCGATTTTCTGTGGAGCCAGAACAGTGTTTATTTGTTGATGACATAGCTCGGTATTGCGACGCGGCACATGACGTGGGCATGCAGGCGCTACAATACAGGAATTTCAGCCAGTTTCAGCAAGATATTCTGGCGATTCTAGGAGCTAGGTGATATTGTAACCGCGCCTTGGCGTAGGACGATGAGCGAGCCGTTATTAATCCGGACAATGGTCGAGGGCTGATGGTTTTTGATTGCCCCTCCGTCGACATAAAAATCAATCGTGTCACCAAAGTAGCCGAAAGCTTCGGTGATAGTTGTCGCGGTGGGATGTGAGGGGAGATTGGCGCTTGTCGTCATGAGCGGACCAGTCTGCTGCAAGAGTGTAAGTAGATCATGGTGATTTGGTATACGTACGGCTAGATCAGGCAAATCAGCTTTAAGGTACGGCGGAACCTGTGCCGCCTCCAACACGACACTCAGTGCATCCGGCCAGTACCGATCTGCCACATGAAGATCATGATAGGCAAATCCAAGCTCATGCAGCTGGTGGATATTAGCGGCGACTATTGTACCTGGTTGGCGTTCGCGCGGTTTCGCGGCATATAACGCCTGAACAGCTGCCGCGTCTTGAGCACGGGCAACCAATCCATATACGGTATCAGTCGGAATAACACCGATTGCGCCTAGGCGTAGCTGGTCGACAGCCTGAACATCTGAAAGAGAATCAAATACCTTCATCAGGATACTATGCTACCATCTCTATGCGTGTAAGTCACCTCTGGTGGTATACTTGATGCTATGAAATATAGCGTACCTGGTGTCGGTGAAATTACCTTGGATACGATCATTCTTGATCTAAATGGCACACTTTCGGTAGGTGGAACGATTGTGGATGGGGTTAAGCAGAGGATTGATGCGCTAAAGAAGAACGGCTTTACGCTAGTACTGTTTACGGGTAATACTAGAGGCGACGCAGATGATATCGCTAACGAGCTTGGCATTGAGTGGGTGCAGGCCCACACGGCTGAAGACAAGCGGGATCTGGCATTGCAACGAGATCCAGAGAGATGTGTCTCTATCGGCAATGGCAGAATTGATAAAGAGCTCATGGAAGTAGTCAGCTTAGCTATTGTGACATTACAGGCAGAGGGCATTCATATCGAAACATTTCAGGCATCAGATATAGTGGTGCCCACCATTAATGACGCGCTTGATTTGTTGATTGATAACCAGCGTCTTATCGCGACACTACGCAAATGAGATACGTTGTTGCGGCTGGTGGAGAATTTTTGGACATTGATGCCTACGGTGGTATAGTCGCGTATGCTGAATTGCTGCGGCATGAAGGTAAAGCGGCCGTTGCAGTTGCAGACAGGCCTCTCAACGCCAGCATCCCACTCGGTATGCGGCAGCTCGATGTGGCAATCGAAACCAACTACCAACCACAGCCGAATGATAGCTACGTGATGATTGATATATCAGAGCCGGATTTTTTCGCGCCGTTCGTTGATCAAGCCCGAGTGGTTGAAATCATTGATCATCATCCAGGCTTTGAGGCGTACTGGCAGGGAAAGGGTATCGTGGCACAGATTGAATTTATCGGTGCGGCGTGCACGCTGGTATATGAACGCTGGCATCAGTCGCAAAAGCAACAGGACATGAGCTCATCAGTAGCAGCACTGCTTGCAGCCGGCATACTCGATAACACCCTGAATTTTACCGCAGATGTCACGACGGAACGTGACCATAAAGCATATGTCGAACTATGTCGTATCGGTAGCCTTAGCAGTGATTTTGCCGCAGATTATTTCGCACAGTGCCAGCAGTTGATAGAAAGCGATGTTGAGCGAGCTATCATGAACGATAGGAAATCAATCCAGTATCCTGGCTATGATGGCAAACTTATCGTGGGCCAGCTTGCTGTTTGGGATGCGGCTGCGTTGCTGGCATCCCGCGAACGTTTCATAGCAATCATGGCCGAACAAAAGATTGACGTCATAAATGTTATCAGCATTTGTGACGCAAAAAGCTATATCGTGAGTCGTAATGCTCATGCGGCTGATTGGTTTAGCGATCTCCTCGGGGTACAATTTGTCGATGGTATAGCAGCCACAACCAGAACCTGGCTACGTAAAGAAATTATGAAGTTGGCAATCGAAAAGAGCGGCCCATGAAGCTCTATATCGCTGGCAAAGTCTCCAAAGAATCCCAGTTCGGCACGCATCACTGGCGGGATAATTTTGTTAATACACTGTCGGAATTATCAGGCATGAAATTAACCCATCTTGATCCATTGGCCTACGAAACAACTCCCTATGATCCTCAGACAGTATTTGACAAAGACTGCTGGCTTATCAACCAGGCAGATTGCGTCATTGTGTATTTGAGTGATGACATCAGCGTCGGTGGCGACCGGTTGCATACATTATTTTCTCCCGAACAAATTGCGATGTTTGATGACGTCGTACTGTCCTACCATGTGGGTATGGCCAAACCAGACCCGAGAGTGTACCGACTTGCTGCTGAGCGGCTTGGCGTTGACCCTAGCGAGTGCCTGTTCGTCGACGACAAAGAAGTCTACTGCGCCGCCGCTCGTGACGTCGGCATGAGTGCTATCAAATACCGAGATTTTGAACATTTTGAGCAGGATAATGTTACAATACTGTCATGACGGAGCGTAAAGATAGGGATAAAAGGCTTAATTCAGAATGAACAAGGGGAGATATTGCTCCTCAAAGCTGATGTCGCCAATCACCGCATGAACGTCGAGGAATATTGGGATATTCCTGGCGGTAGGATCGAGCATGGTGATAATGAACTTCAAACGCTTGCCAAAGAGTTACAAGAGGAAACAGGCCTGGAGTTGCCTGACGGCTGTTCGCTAATTGATACCGTGTTTTCAAATCACGAGATTCCGCTCTACGAAGGCGGCATCGCCGGACTTGTCCTCCGTATATGGCGTGTGCCATTTGTAGGAGATGCAACGATTCGCTTAAGCTCTGAACACACCGAATACCAATGGTTTGCACCAAAAGATGCCGCTATACATCTCGCGCACAAGTACCCCCAAGCGTTCTGCGAACAGATAGTAAAGCTAGACTAGTAACTTGCAAAATACTACATACTGTGCTATAATATTATGGTGACTTGGGCATGAGCCCTCATCCTGTATGAGCGGCCGCTCATGTCAAGATCCGTGAAAACCCGAACAGAGAGTGAGGTGCGTTCAAAAATGAGCGTGCAGGACACCAAGCAGGCCGCCATCGAACTGATCGTCGATCAGGACGAAGACGGCCAGGTTGCTGCCAACGTGCCGGTTCGCTGGAAGATCTCTCCGGAGATGGTCCAGCGTCTGACCGAGAAGGGCGTCGAGCCGTACATGCTGCTCGTCGTCTCGGCAAGCGACCGCGAACTCGACCGCTACGTGTTGCCGCTCAAGGCAGGTATGACCTACCTGCAGATGCGGCGACCGGGCATCAACACCATCCACGCCACCATCGTGTGGCAGCGAGAAGGCGAGTCCACGGTCAAGGCCGCAGTCCTCGAGAAGGACAACTACGGCAGCTACAAGTTCGATGTCTTCGGCCACTACACCCCTGGTGTGCTGGAGATCACCGCCCGCATGGACGAGCAGCTGCGTTCGCGAAACTACAACGACGAAGCGCTCAGCGCCGAGTACCGCGAGCTTCGTGACCAGCGATCGACGCTCTACGGCGAGTTCAACGGCGTCTACGGCCTCATCGACTACTACACCCGCATCGAGCGGACCCCCGAGGGCGACGCCATCGACGTCGACGTCCCGCAGGAGATGTTCGCCCCTGACCCCAGCTGGCTGATGACCAAGCTCGCAACCCTCTACGGGCAGCGGTTTTGGACTCGGTCGGGCTGGCGTGACCAGTGCGACCTCAGGCGCAGGGCAACCTTCACCGCGTTCACGCTGCCAGTGGCGGCACCGATAGCGGTGTTGGTCTGCGGCATCGCCGTGGCCTACTGGCTGATCGTGAAGTTGTTCGCCGTTATGGCGACAGGAGTGCTGTTGTTCTTCGGCAAGCGCAACCTGGACTACTCGGTGATCTACGAGTGGGACAACCTCGACATGAAAGACCTCTGGTACGACGCCAAGCCGTCGTTCTGGACCTACAAGAAGGTCCAGAAAGAGAAGTCCTACACATGGGGCCCGGGCACCTACACCGACGTCACGTACGAGAAGCGCAACGCGTTCTTCAAGTACTTCAACCCGCCGATGATCGTCGTCTACGGTGTGGCCTACCTGATCATCACCAAGCTCTTGGGTGGCAACCCGAGTGTCTGGACGGTGGTCAGCTATGCCGTGGTCATGCCGGCGCTCATGGGTCTGGTGGCATTGCTACTGGCCTGGCTGAGCAACCGGCGTCCGTCGGCTCCCGAGCCGACTGTCGTGACCCCGGAGCAGCGCACCAGACTGGAGCGTGAGCTCAGCTCGCTCACCAATGACGGTTTCGCCTCGGTCGGCGACCTCCCGAAGGAGAAGCGCACCATCCGGTTGCACTACCTCCACCTCAAGGCAACGGTCTGCAAGCCGTTCGCCCGGTAACACGGATGGCCCGGAAGAGCCACGAAATCTTCCAGCACTACGCGGCCTCCGGCGCCTCGCACATCCCCTTGGGGATGACAGCGAAGCGCCGGAAGGCCGTGCTCAACCATAGATGACAAAAAGCTATGCTGATGAGCCGTAAACGGCGAATTGAGCAAAATATGGGTATACTTATAACCATGAGAAGAATATGGCGACGCTTCAAGCCAAGCGTTACCTCACATTACCCGACAACTGTTGCGCTGTATAAGCGAGCGCAGGCGATTGTTGATGCTGTGCCAGTCGAGCGGCGACGTATGTGGCAACGCCGAGATTATAGCCAGCTTGATATCCCGATCCGTGAATTGTTACAGTCGGCCGGAGTTGAGGATCAGCTGGCGGCGTTAGTACTGCAGGCACCGCGTGCGGTGATGGCACAGCGACGAATGGACGAGCATCCGCATGGCTTTCATGACAAACAGGCACGACTATTTGAGCTGATTGCATTTAACGATACGTACGTGAATCTTATCCTTGCACTTGAAAGTTCATTCTACGGGTCGGTGAATGACCAGGTGAAATTTATGATGGACCGGTTTTGTAAGAAAGTAAAAGCGCCACGATTCAGCGATAAACAGTGGGAAGCCATTACACATGGACTCAGCCGTGAAATAGCTGTATTTTTTGCTGCGAAAGAGATGGGATACCTTGCACGCATGACAAGCAGACAAGAGGATGCTATGGGTGTTGATATGGTATTTACTGATCAGAGAACTGGACGTACCGTTAACCTCGATATCAAAACCCGCTCGAGCTTTCATTTCCGGCTGGAAGATCTGCGGCGCGAAGGGCGCATTAGCGAAATGCAGCGCGAGGCGGCTGAACACACCGGCTACTGCATGGTGGTGAACGGCCACGGTGATCAAGCGGTGCATACCACGCTTCTAAGAATTGATGAAGAAACCTATGGAAGAGTGATAAATTTCACCCTTGAGCGGCCAGACGCGCTGGGTGATCTACTTGAGCAGATTGTGCGATAATGAAACGCATGGACAATACAATTGAGAAACAACTCGTCCGGCAGCTCAAGATTTTGAACTTCTGGATCACGACATTTGGCGTGCTCATGCTGCTGGCACTTGGCATCATCGGTTTTTTTCTCTTTCAGACCGTGATGTTTGTCAAGTCTACCAGCGACAAACTCACAACATTCCAACAGACCACAACCGAAAAACTTGACGTGAAAAAGCAATTCTGCGACGGCACGGACGCATTCAGCAATTTCGTGAGATCAACTGGCGCCTGCCAATAGGCTTGACATGCGGTAATCATAAGCGTATTACAGTACTAGGACTTGAAATATAAAAACTCGTCTTAGAAAGTCAGCGCCATGTCGATCGCAATGCTTGAGGGTAGCTTCGATAGGCCGTCACTCCAGGAAGTGGCGAATACTGAGCAACTGCATCCAGGACTAGAGTATGAAAAAACACAACAGTTGGCAGAGCGCATGTGTGATGCATCGTTGCTAGCGATGAGGCTGCAGCGAAGCAAAAATGCACAGGTATTTGATCCGCTACAAGGCTATCGTGATCTAAAATATCATTTGATAGGTGATGTTCGCCCGATTGCACGGCTTAATCTACACTATCCTCCAGGAGTCGAACGGATGACTCGCCGCGGGCGACGCGTGTACGGCGTGGAATGCGCAGTTAAGCTTGACCCCGGCTCAATGGACGCGATAATTATGCGCAAGGATGATGTTGTCACAAGCAGTGACCCGACGGACTGGTTTATAGCGACACACAATCTCGTTACTGGAGAGTTTCATGAGCGGGAAGTTATTATGCTTGATATACGAAATCATCGGCATAACGACACGGCCAAGAGCCTGCAATCGGCTGATGAAGGTGATGATGTTACATTGCAGGTGGCACCAATCTCGGACTGGCGTAATGCAAATAGAGGCTACACGATGATACGCTGTCATGTTTCGCAGCGATATCATGCGATTGATGCTGTAACAGCCTCACGATTTGATTATCATGGCCGAGGTGCCAGCGCTACACCGCATGAGATCAGTGAAGGCACGTATACAACCGACATCTATGATCTGCACCGGGCGCTGACGGAAGTTCTCGAGCGAAGAGGGCTTTCTGTCGATTTGCTTGATCATGCGCTAGACCCTCGCATTGCTATGGCGGATCTTGCATTGCTATCATGAATACAGTTGTGAGATGATAGTCCCACAGTACAACGGGTAACAAGTTGACAAAGTATACTAATTATGCTAAAATGGTATAGATATGAATAGAGATTTCGGCGGACCAACCAAACTCGGCATGATTGTCATGGGCGTAGTATTTTTCCTGATTATCGCCGGGCTATTTTACTTCATTACCAGCTGGGGCAGGAGCGCTGATCCAAGTATTAGTACGGAAGAAGCCGCTCGCCGTCATGTGACGGCCATCCACAGCGGACGCAGTATACGCATGACGGTTTACGGACCAGTTGTGGCCAACGAAGACCGCCAATCATACGAAGTAACCGTCAGCACTACCAGCCGCCGTATCGTTCTCTACAAAGGTTATGACCAGACGCAGATCGATAGCAAAAGCTATGACAATACTTACGAGGGCTACCAACAATTTGCCTATGCACTGGCGCGGGCTGGCTTTGACAAGGAACGAATGGTAAGTGAGGTTGAAGCCGACGACCGCGGCGCCTGTAGCTCTGGCAAACGCTATGTCTACGAACTGTTCGAAAACGGTGATGTGATAAAGCGTGTCTGGACCACAACTTGTGGAAAGGCCAAAGGTACCTTTGCAGGTGTCAATAATGTGACGCGTGATTTGTTCAACAAACAAATTCCTGACTACGCCACGACAATCAAACAGCTCAAGCAATTCCGCTAACGCCTATTCTCAAGTACAATATGAGCTATGGTCCGGGCAATTATTTTCGATTGTTTTGGAACGCTGGTGGGGACCAGCTATTTTACGTTTCGTAAATTGTGCCCCCCGGAGCGGTTAAAAGAATTTGATGATACGAGGCAGGCAGCCGACTACGGCTATCTGACACGAGACGAGTACGCCAGGCGCATCGGGCATATTGTCGGCATGGATCCGAAACGTGTTCGGCCAGCAATTGACCAGCAACATACGCGCAACGAAGCATTAATTAGCTATGTCAAGATGCTGAAGCGTACCTATAAAACTGCATTGCTCAGCAACGTCGGCAGCGAAGTCATCGAACACATTTTTTCTGAACGCGAAATACGGGCACTGTTTGATGCGGTGGTATTGTCGTATCAAGTCGGTATCATAAAGCCAGATCGCCAAATCTATACCTTGACAGCCAAACAGCTCGGCGTTCTCCCCAAAGAATGCGTTATGGTGGATGACCGTGAAGAATTTTGTACCGGTGCTGGCCTGGCAGGTATGAAACATGTCTTGCATCAGAATAACCATGACACGATGAAAGCAGTCGATAGACTGCTTGCCAGCCATTCTTCATAATGTAAGCACAATAACTATTGACAAGTACGGTATGCGTGAGTGAAAATGTGATCAACCTCTAGTAAAAGCAAAAATAAACATGAACCAACAGATAAAACGAAAATTTTATGTTATCGGCGCATTGGCCGGTGTTGTTGGCGTGGCAGTAGCCCCGCTTGCTGTTTCGGCAGCCACGGCTACCTCCAATACCACCATAACTGCCACAATTGGCTCAACTATCAGTATGACCTCGCAAAACGCAAACGCGGTAGGGTTTAACATCGTGCCGGTATCAGGTGGTGCCCAGTCGAGTGGAAGCGACACAGTACGGATCAATACCAACAACGCGCTCGGTTATGATCTCAATCTCAAAGACGCCGATGCAACACTGACGCTTGCAAGCGGGGGAAACTCTATTGCCGCCCACACCGGTACAATTGCCGCCCCAACAGCGCTGGCGAACAATACGTGGGGATTTGCAATGCCGACCGCAAGTATGACAGGTGTTACGAATGGGTTTGACGCTTCTTACTCAGTCCTGAGCAGTGCGGGTACAAGTACTACAAAAATGGGCAGGCATTACGGCAACTGACCAACTTATTCGTCGAACAACTACGACAGCCACTAACGACGATGTCGTTATATGGTACTCAGCCAAGGCTGATACGAGCAAGCCAAACGGTCCGTATACGAATACAGTCACCTATACTGTGATAACACGCTAGGCAAATTTGCTACTATGCATGTATAATCGAGACGTATAAGAGGTTTACGATCGTTCTTTATAACAGTGCTGATAGCAGCACTGTTTACTATTGGTGCTAGATCGTATGTTCAGGCGGCTGAGGGCGAGAGTATCGTCATGTCGCCGGCTGCCAACCGCATGTCGCTTAACGCAGGAAACAGCATTTAGCGTGCAAAATGCGGCTGCCACGACGCTTCTCGCCGCCGATACGCAAAATATGCAAATTACCATTGCCGGATCACTGTCGCTTAGCGGTCATATCATCACGACAGGTACGGTACCAACCATTGCTGCCGGTGCGGCTGCCTGTACCACGCCGACAGTGAGCGTAGCGGGTACAGATACGGCCGGGCTGATAACGGTCACAACCGGCACTGGGTGCGCGGCAACAGGCAATCTCGCAACTCTGACGTTTGCCACTGCATTCGGAGCCGCGCCGCGAGTTGTTGTCTCGCCCGCCAATGCAGTCGCCAGTGCATTGCAGACGTATATTGATTCGGCGGCTATCTCGACCACCAAATTCGATATAGGTACGGGTACAGTTCCGACAAGCTCGACTACCTACAAATGGTACTACCACGTCATCCAGTAAGTGTGATAGCCGGGAGCGTATACTGGATAATATGCCAGAATTACCCGAAGTCGAAACTATCCGGCGCGGATTGGAACGATTGATTGTCGGTCAGACGATCATGGCCGTTACAACCGACACGTCCAAAAGTTTTCCGAATGATCCGCATCAGGTTGAACAGTTTTTCATTCACGCCTCGATTGTGTCCGTTCATCGACGCGCAAAAGTCCTGCTGATTGAGCTTAGCACCAGCTATACATTGGTGACGCATCTGAAAATGACAGGCCAGCTGGTGTTCGTCGGACAAGAGCGATTTGGGGCAGGGCATCCGAGTGATAGTCTAATCCATGCGCTTCCAGACAAATCTACGAGGGTAGAGGTGACATTTGTAGACGGCAGCAAGCTCTTTTTTAATGATCAGCGAAAATTTGGCTGGATGAAGCTCTACCCAACCATCGAGGTGCCGAATATTGATTTTATGCAGCGAGTCGGGCCCGAACCGCTTGAGGATGACTTTATGAAAGACGTGCTCTACGATCGCTTGCAGCGACGCAAAAATACATCCATCAAGGCTGCCATACTCGACCAAACAGTTGTCGCAGGTATTGGCAATATCTACGCCGATGAGTCACTTTGGGGCGCCCGGCTTCATCCGGCAACGCGAGTGCGTGACATTCCGCATGCTACATTTGAAATTCTTTGCCGTGAGATCAAATACGTTCTTAACCTCTCACTAGAGAAGGGTGGTTCAACGGATCGCAACTACATCGACGCCGAAGGTAACAAAGGTAGCTATCTCAGTTTTGCACGAGTATTCCGGCGCGAAGGCCAATACTGTTTACGATGCGGTGCGAGTATCGTGAAAATTCGTGTTGCCGGACGCGGAACGCACTATTGTCCGCAATGCCAGCCGCTTCTGTAGCAGCGCTAGGCTATAATTGTAGGGATGATATGGCTTATATACGGTGAAAACTCCTACGCATTGCTGCAAGATGTGCGGCAGATTCGCCATGATCATGTCTCGGCGTACGGAGAGCACAGCGTCAGGGATGTCAATGCAGCTGATATAACACCGGCAAACTTTCCTCAACTATTTCAAGGCGCATCACTGTTTGCGGCTGACACCCTCGTTATCATTCGTGATGCCGGGACGTATAAAACCGTCTGGGACGGATTAGGGGACTATTTGGAGACAGCGCAGGATATATCACTTGTTATTGTTGAGGCAAAACCCGACAAACGGACTCGCACCTATAAATGGCTGTCGCGCCATGGGGCCGTGAAAGAGCATCGTTTGCTGGATGAAGCGGGTGCCGCGACCTGGTGCTTTAACGAGGCGAAACGGAGTGGGATAGACTTGTCACAGACAGCTGCAAAATTTCTGGTGGAATATTGCGGTACTGACCAGTGGGCGCTATCGAGCAGCCTTGATAAACTAGCACTTTTACCCAGTCCGGTAACGAGTGACGTTATTACCGCCTACCTTGAACCGCACCCATCGGCATCGGTGTTCTCGTTGCTCGATGCTATGCTATCGCGGCGACGGAGTGAGGCCATGCGAATCCTCAAGGTAGTGGAGTCACAAGAGGATCCATATATGTTTATGGGATTACTCGCGACGCAACTCTATACGCTTGCGCTTGTTGTTAACGCAGAGGGCCGATCCCCGCAGCACATCGCGCAGGAAGCATCCCAGCACCCTTATGTAGTGCAAAAACTCGCACACTTGGCCCGCCAGCTGAATGCCGAACATGTCGCCAGACTTGTGCGGCGTGCTGCGGACTGCGACGCTACCTTAAAATCCAGCGGCGGTGAGCCATGGATGGCCATCAGGGCAATGATTGGAGGTACTGACTAAAACACCCTGGCATGATCCAGGGTGTAGATTTCAGTCCAATAGGGCTATTTTTTCGCAGCAGCCTTCGGCGTAGCTTTTGGAGCAGTTTTTTTGGCAACTGGTTTTTTCGCAGCAACCTTCTTGGTAGTACTTGGCTTTTTTGCGGCGGCAGGTTTGGTTGGTTTTTTGGTAGCTGGCACTAGAGTGACGCCAGCATCTTTCGCGACTTTACTGAGTGAAGCTTTGCGGCGCGCAGCTGTTCGGGCATTGAGTACGTTTTTCTTGACGGCCTTGTCGATAGTACTGTGAGCTTTGCTGAGTGCCACAGCAGTCGGTTGTGCCTGGAACGCTTTTACAGCCGCTTTGATATCTTTTTTGGTTGATTGATTTCGATCACGGTGTACCAGTGCTTGCTTGGCACGCTTGATCGCTGATTTAATAATTGGCATGAGGGCTCCTTATGAGTAGATGCTGGATTCTAGAGGCTAGATTCTAGAATAGCGATTAGTTGTTGTGGTTCATTCTAGTATCAAATGTCTAGCATCTAGAATCTTCTCGATTCACACTATATCTTATCTGTTGTGATCTGTAAAGTCCCAGGCTTCGGATGCAGATACGTGTGGAGATTTTTCTTTACTATTTACCACAAGCGTGTTACAGTGGTGAAAAGTACTTAAAAACACACAGAATACATTATGGAAACCACAGGACCCAAAAGCGCAATAGTCGATGCCATTAAGAAATCGACAAATATTTTAGTTACCGTATCAAAAAATCCCCCTGTCGATGCATTGTCAGCGGCGATCGGCCTCAGTCTCATCCTTAACAAGCTCGACAAGCATGCCACCGCAGTGTTTTCAGGTATAGTGCCGCACGCAATTGAGTTTCTTGAGCCAGGGAAGCGGTTCGAAGACAATGTTAGTAGTTTGCGTGATTTCATAGTTGCGCTCGACAAGGAAAAAGCTGACCGCTTGCGTTATAAAGTAGAAGGTGATGTCGTCAGGATTTACATTACTCCATACAAGACAACGATTACACAAAGAGACCTCGAGTTCAGTGAAGGTGATTTTAATGTGGATCTTGTCATCGCACTCGGGGTGGACGACCAATCTCAGCTGGATAGTGCTATTACGGCTCACGGTAAAATATTGCACGACGCAACCGTTGCAACGATCAATTGTGACGCCAACAAGGTGCAACTCGGTAGCATTAACTGGAGCGATGACAAGGCGAGTAGCCTCAGCGAAATGCTGATGGGTCTTAGCGAGGCGCTCCAGGGGAATATTCTTGACCAGCAAATCTCTACAGCACTTCTTACGGGTATTGTTGCTGCTACAGACCGATTTAGCAACAAACATACGACTCCTCGTGTTATGACCATGTCGGCGCAGTTGATGGCGGCAGGCGCAAATCAACAGCTCATCGCCGAGAAATTGCAGCAAACAGAGGATATCACACCATCGCCAGCCCTCCCTCGCGATGGCTCTACGCCACTCGAGGAAGGCGAATCGAAAGCCGTAGCCGACAAGCTGCTTGCGCAGCCGCCGGCCTCGACGACGCTCCCAGAGTCTCCTGCTACTGTGCCGCACGCGACGGCAGACGGTGAAATCCATGTTCATCACGATGGTACGGCTATCGAGCAGGCAACTGAAGCAGCTGAGCGAATCGCAGAGGAAGCGTCTGATGATCGACGCGAACAAGCCAATCAGCATCTCGAACAAGATTTTTCGCTTGAGGAGAATCAGAGCCCGGTGCCAGCCCGATCCGACGATTGGCGTGATCAGCCAGATACATCCCAGGCAAAGTCTGCGCATGAGCCAGAACCGGGGAATGACCTTGAGGATGATGATTTTGTATTGCCGCCTCCAATAATGCCTATTGATGAGCCTTCTAAGCCTGCCACGGATGACCAGGTTGATACTGAGCCATCTTTGCCGCAGTTTATACCGAATGATAATCCCGAGCCACCGACAGAAGCGCCGTTCGTGCCGTCGCTCCCGGTTGTCCCGGCGGAGTCCGTCACCGCTTCCAACCCTCAAGTGGTTATGGATTCTCGACCAGATGTTGCCCTCCAGGAGGCGGATAACAATGGTGCGGTGGCGTTTACGACGCATGACGACCACAATGACGTATCAAGCCGAGGAAAGACACTTGATCCTATTACGATGCAACGGATAAAATCTCCCGCTACACCGCTTCCTGTACTGCCTTCCGAATCAGCCCCTCCGATCACTCCGCCAGTGTTTAGCCCGTTCCCAACGACGCCTCGCGTAAACGATTCGGGGCTTGATTTTGAAGAGGCGCCATTGCCAGGGGTTGCACCGGATGCTAGTGCGCATAGTTTTGAAGACCTTAAGGCCGAAGTCGAAGCGGCTGCTGGCATATCGACGTCTACAAGTTCTCTTGAGGACGCTCGAAGCGCTGTCAACAACGCATTTGGTACAGAACCGCTCAGTGTAGGCGGCCAACCCAGTGCATTGCAGCCCGTTGACGCCTCGCAGCCTGATTTGGCTCTTCCGCCACCCCCACCGATGCCTGACTTTTCGGCCATGCCTCCTATGCCGCCCGCAACCCCTGCCATGCCTGAGACGCTTGCTCCGCACCCTGCCGCTCCAGCAGCGTCAGCGGGACCTGCTGTACCGCCCGCTGCTACGGCGCCCAACCAGTTCCGTATCCCAGGGCAATAGCACACCTCGATGTTTACTGTCTGACGATGAAATAATCGACATGTTTACGTCCCTGTTCAAGATCACGGAGGCAGCGGGTTAGCGGAGCCTCGGCGTCGAGTTGCTGTGAATGATGAGCCTTGATGACAGCAATACGCTGTTCAAGCGTCTCTGTGACATCCACAGCTTCCATGTCAGTTTCACGGCAGCCTTTGTCCATAAATATCCACTGCGTGTTCGGTTGGGGCAGTGCACGTTCAGGGAGAGCGTACAGTCTGATGCGCGCCAAAGAGGGCATATGCTGCCGGAGACGATAAAAGGCTAGACATGCTGCTCTTGACGCAACAATATGATCAATATGGCCTGAAATACCGCCAAGCTCTAAACTCATCAGCTCAACCTCGTCCGGAGCGCTGTCATCGTATAGCTGGCGGATATACCGTTCGATTTTCTCAGCAATCTCAATCATCGACGTGTTACAAAGTGCCCCGTCTTGGTAGCCAAGGCATGTCATTTGGCGTGCGCCTATTAGCTTGCCAGCGTGATGCCATTCCTTGAGGCGAACACTGGCGAGATCGTCATGGTTGTCAGGGTTGGTGCCCGCTTCGCCTGCGGTTAGCGTGATAAGATGTACTTCCGTACCGCGACGTGCCTCCTGAATAAGCGTGCCTGATGGTCCGAAACCTTCGTCATCCGGATGCGCAAAAATGCCTATGATAACATTTTCACCCCTTTAGTGTAAACTATCGGAGATGGAAAGCGGTAAAATTCTCCTTGTTGATAAACCAGTCAATTGGACAAGTTTTGATGTTGTCGCCAAAATTCGCGGTTTGATCAAAAAGTCATACCTCGATCGTGGCGAAAAACCTACCAAGCGGCAGCTCAAAGTCGGGCATGCCGGCACACTTGATCCGTTTGCGACCGGCCTACTCATCATTTTGCTTGGTGATGCAACAAAACACGCTGGAGAATTCCTCAAACTCGACAAAGTCTATGAGGCGACAATTTGTCTCGGTGCGACGAGTACGACGGGCGATCCAGAAGGGATAATCACAGAGACAGAGAGACGGAGAGATGGAGAGACTGAGAGGATCGGAGAGAGCGACAATGCTGCAGATGTTGCAAATTCTATCATCACTCCGACTGAGAAGGTGGTACGCAAAGTGTTAGTAGATTTCACAGGTACCGTCACACAAATACCACCCCAATACAGCGCGATCAAAGTAGGCGGCGTGAGAGCATATGATGCCGCCCGTAAGGGCAAAGCAGTCGATATCCCGCCACGTCAAGTCACGGTATATTCGCTTGATCTGCTTGATTACGCATATCCAGAGCTGCATATATGCGCCCATGTGAGCAGCGGGACGTACATCAGGACGCTTGCCGAGGATATCGGTACAGCACTTGGTACAGGCGCCTACTGCAGTCAGCTCCGCCGCACGCAAGTCGGTGAATACAGCGTCGATAATGCAACGCAAGTAACAGAGGTAAATATTGACAAATTATAAGAATTTTGCTATAAATAAATAATGGACCCAGAAAAAGAAAAAAATGAACAGCTTATGGCCGCTCGATTGACTATAAAACGGTATCTTCATGATATTAATTTTGAAGTTATGTCTAACGAACGTGGGCCACTTATGATTGCAGAGTTAGACCCACATGTAAGATTGAGCAGTAAAATGCATGACGTGATGAGACATGTCGGATGGCCAAATACTACGGACGCAAGCATGCCGAAGCCGCCTCAATTTGCATCAGATAATGATTTCCTGCAAGTGTTGCGTCCGCATGATGAATATGGCCCTAGACACATTGCGTCCTCGCACTTTTTTCAAATGTTACGTGTGATGCCAGAGGTGCCTGAATCATTATATAAAAAAACTGGGAGTGTCTATGAGATGTATGGGCTATATCCTGTCATGCATCGTGCCTATGCGGTTGCGCCAGAATTTTTCGATAGTTTACGAGTAGTCGTGGATGATATTGCACAAAGAAATGAGGGTATACGTGAAGACGATAATGTATACCAAGAATTATTGCAGGAAAAAAATGCGGAAATAATAGCAGCCATGCATGCTGCCTTCCAACTTATGGCTCGGCTCATCAAAGCATCAGATAGCGAGAGGATACATGAGTTGCTTGCTGAGTATTCAGGTGAGAGCCAGCAGGTTCCAACACGTGTTGCTTCTCCTGTTGTTATCCCAGAAGACTTTTTGCTGCGTGGCGACATTGGCAGCATGTCTTTATAAGGTAAGGCTAGCACTTTATCTTCGGTGCAAGCCCAATCTACCTCTTGAATTACATTGTGGCTTCTGATATAGTTGTCTCCTATGATTACCAAGGAAGACAAGTTAAAAGCTATTACAGTCGGCGCGCAGCACAAAACTGACGTTGGCTCTCCTCAGGCACAGGTCGCGATTCTCACGGCTCGTATCAAAGAGGTGACGGCTCACTTGAAGGCGAACAAACATGATAACATGGCTCGCCGCGGTCTGATCCAGATGGTAGGGAAGCGAAAAAAACTTCTCAAATACCTCGAGAACCAGGATTTTGCCGCCTATCAAGCGATCATCACCAAACTTGGTTTGCGTAAATAACCCGAGGAAATGCTTTCGTAAAACTCGTTGGCTTAAAACCAGCGAGTTTTTAGTTGGATAATTGCGGTATGGTGCCGCGGATGTTGTCGCGGAGCGTCCAGAGCGCAATCAGGGTAAATAATCCAAACTGCCACCAAGCGAGCGGGGATAGATAGTGGCCAATTGCCGTGAGGATGACAAGTGTGGCGATCGCAGCGCGCCCGGACTCAATCTTAAATCCGAGATATGGGATGAGATACGCGATAATGCCGACGAGTGCTGCCACGGGTGCAAGCAGGAGCATTGCGCCGAGTGCTGTAGCGATACCTTTGCCGCCGCGAAAGCCGAGCCACACAGGGAAGATGTGTCCAAATACCGCGACAATACCTGCCCAGTATGCCTGATCAGGCGTCAGGTAGTGCAGGGCGATTACAACCGCGAGCATACCTTTGCCGACATCACCGATGAGTGTTGGAAGAGCCGCTCGCCAACCAAGCACGCCAAGTACATTCGCAAATCCAATGTTGCCGCTGCCGCGTTTCTGGATATCGACATGATACATCTGCCAGGCGATAATTTTGGCAAAAGGAATTGAACCGAGCAAATAGGCGATGATGAAAACGATCAGAGTATCTTGCATTACTCACAATGGTAGCACACGCCGCATCCTAACGTGTCATAACGCACAGGGTTAAACCCTGGTAGGTGTTATTTTGCGTAATTTGTAGTTTACTGTTTACTCACTCGCGTTCTTGAGAGCATCAATTTGGTTGTTTATATCGTCTAGCCTGGTATCGTATACATTACTTTGTTCAGTTTCGGCCTTTAAAAAAAGCTGCATCATTTCAATGCGCAGGTCAGTGTATTGCACGCGTCTCGCCTTTTCTTTTAGATATGGTGATGGCAGAATAGGGTCAGAGCCTAATTGGCTGATGAGTTGTTTATTTGTCTGATAGAACGCAAGGCTTTTATTAAGACGCTGCAAAATGACTTCATGTGATTGGTTTTGTGCTGAATGTACAAGACGCAAAGCCTCTTCATCATTTGCAATAATTTTTTCTCGATCATTTTCATACTGCTTTGCAGCCAGCTGGGGCTTTGGTGTCATGAAGCTTAACATATCGCTAAAGCTTACTCCACCGTGATCGGCAAAATATTTAACAGCTCCGATGATAAGCCCTATAATGATGGCTGTTGATATAACAAGAATCAGCAGTGGCCGCCACGTGTAAAATGTGGCACCTTGTGATTTTGCTTCGTTCACAATCGGTTCCTGAAACTGTTTGTAAGCACCAAATGCGATACCTAAAAATAGTGCAGGGATAATGAATCGGGGTAATGCAGCGGCTGCCGTATCGCTGATAAGAAAAAGTGCACCAAGGACGATAATCCCTATCAGGGTGCCCGTAATAAGCGTCATGTTCGCCGCGCGTTTATGGCCAGTTACGTTAAAGTTGTGATACAAAAAGTAAATTGCGGTCAGGAACAGGAAAAATGCTCCAGATACGATTGCCTGCAGGCTATATAGTTTTTAGGTTGCTGGTTCATGGAGTCATTATAGATTATTTTCTCGAATCAGTAGTAGGTGATGACTGGCGTGCCGATTGGTGCCCATTCGTAGACCCACTGGCTGCTAGCGTTTGGCATACCGATGCAGCCATGCGAAGTGTTGAGCGAGCCAAAGACGCTGAGCGGCCGCCAATAGTTACCATGGATGGCGTAATCTTTGTAAAAATAGCTGACCCACTCGACGTTTGGCACGTTGTAGCTTGTACCGTCGGTATTTGGTCCGCGCATCGTCTGAGAGCGAATTTTGCTGTAGATTTTGAATTCGCCGACCACCGTCGGTGTGTCAGGAGCTCCGGCGCTCATTGGGAAGGCTTTGACCTGCTGGTCGCGCTCATAGGCGTAGAGCATATGGTTACTGAGGTCAACAAGCAGCCATTTATCGTAGGCGGTGACGTTGATAATCTTAAAAGGCCGAGCGGAGATAGCCAAGTTTTTCGTAATCGGTTTTCGGTCTTTCAGGCTCACCACGATGTCTTTGGCAGCCTGAGCGTCGCCACTGACTTCGATGCCATTACGGCCAGTTGTCAGGACTCGTTCTGTCCCATCGGGGTTTTTGGCATGCACTTCATTTTGCGTCGGCGAGGTGTAGGTATCGGCAAGCTCATTGATCCAGGCCTCAACTTTGCCGCTATTGATCTCAAATCGGGCTTTGGTATCTCCCTCTTGGACTGGATCAACCCAGCGTATGATCGTGCTGGCAGGAGCAGTAACTGATTGCTCGCCAACCGTGACGCTGACTGGTACGCGAGAAACTGCCGTGATGTCATCAACAAGCGGTTGTAAATCGGCTGTTTTGACGTGGGCTGGGATTGGCTGTTTCGTGAGCGTGATTGTGTAGTGCGGCGTTACACGGCTGACCGCAGTGACAAGCGTGCCGCGGGGGTCTTTGACGGTGATGCCTTCGCCGTTTGTCTCGGCAGTTGTCACAATCTCGCCGGTTTCTGTCGTGAGAGTGGCATTTTTGGGTTCAATGGTCGTACGCACCATGTGGTCGCTGATGAATGTCGCGAGTTTTGATTCGTCAATCGTCAGAACTATCGGCAAGTCAGTCATTTGCCACCACATGAGGTTATCGAGCAGCGATGCTTTTGTCTGGGATGCTCGAATCGCCTCTATTGTTTTCGTCTCATTTGCAGATAGACCGGCGTCGGCGGCACTGTATGTCGTCGTGTTTTGCCCGTCGTTGATCGTAAAGCGGTATGACTGGACGGCGTTTTTGAGCTTCGGCGCAAGCTGGCTAGCGGACATGTTTTTTTCGATGGGGATACCAGCCGCTGAATAAGCACGCAGCGAACCCGTGCTAGACCACTCATAGCCGCCCCATGCGATAGCGCCGACCAGAATGAGGGCGAGGATGAGTAATATGATTGCTATTGGGCGGGCAAAGAATGATTCTCGTACTGAGACTGGCTTTGAGGGAAGGGTGACGGGTGCTGCTTCAGCTGGCTCAGACGGTAGTTTCTCAATCGTGCTCTTTGCAGTGGTTTCTGATTCGTCGGCAATAGCGGTCTCCTCAGACTCATTAGCCTTAGTTGTTTCAGCTGGCGCCTCATCCTGCTCCATATCGATACTTGCAAGCTCCTGGTCAGTGACAGCAGTATCCTCAAGGGCGGGCGGTTCACTCGCAAGCGATTTATCGTTAGGCGGTGTCACAGCCACTGCGCTGAGTTGCTGTTTGGATTTCTTTCGCGCTTTACGGGACTTTTTCTTCGATTTTGCCATAAAGTGTCCTTATGCCTTGTTGTGTTAAGCATAGCATACAAACAAAGTAATATACTTCTATCCATAAACCCTTACGGTATGCGCTCAAGTATTTCACTAAGGCTACGAATAACATCCACCAAAAGCCGCCGGCTTTTTGATCTGTTAATCTATGCAAAATAAAACTGACCGGATGGTCAGTGGTATGTAGTTTCGGTTGTGTCCCGCGGCGGGGACGGATGGGGCCGTGATGGCCCACTGTCCGTCCCCGCCGGCGCGGGTGCAGCCTCAGACAACACGCTGGCCAGAGGCCTTAATGGCAGCGTTGAGATCGTGTCGGATGCTCTCGACCCCCCTGTGCCCAGCACTCGACGGCGCTGGTGGATCCACGCAGTTTGAGATAGGAGGCGTGTTGCTCTTGGGCATGCCGCAGTGTTGCACCGAGTGTGTCGATGCGATGCAGCCAAGCGGCAGTCACGACGAGCTGCGAGTACTCTTGCAGCTTCACGAAGGCGTCAGGGTTGGCGTCGAGTTGGAGAAGCATCTCGACGACAGTGGACATTTCGACGTGATGCGCTGCAGCCCGGTCGAGATCGGCCAGGGCCTGCTCGAGCTGCGGCATTGCGATGTTGATGGTCGCGTTGCTCGGCCGGATCAGGCGCGCAAACAGCAATACCACGATCTTTTGTGCGCCTCGGTTGTGGATTGGTTGAGATTACACAAAGGTAGTCGAAACTATACCACTATTGGCAGAAATAGTCAACTAATGTTATAATCTATCTCTGTAAATATGCAGAGTGTGATAGATAAAAGTGCCAATGACATTTTTACCTGTTACTCTCTGTGATAACGCGTATCTTTGGAGTAGCTTCCAAAGGATACAGAGGAGGTGCTATGCCAACTATCAACCCGACAGGCAAAGATATCGTGTCTGTCTCAACTGATCTTTGCGGTCAGAAATTAACCCTAGAGGTGAATCGCGTCGGTTTCCGCACGACGGCCAGCGTGCTGGTGCGCTATGGCGATACCGTCGTACTCGGCACAGCAATGGTTGGCAGCCGCCCGGTCGTATTGGATTATTTCCCGCTCAGCATCGACTATGAAGAAAAATTTTATGCAGCTGGCAAGATAAGCGGCAGCCGGTTCATCAAGCGCGAAGGTCGTCCGAGTGACGAGGCTATCTTGATCGGCCGTCTGATCGACCGCCCGATCCGTCCGCTGTTTCCAAAAGGCTATCGCCAAGAAGTCCAGGTGGTTGCGAGCGTGCTGAGCATGGATCCGAATTTCCGTCCTGACTCAATCGGCATGATCGCGGCCAGCGCGGCACTGATGCTCACCGGCACGCCGTTTGACGGTCCTGTTGCCGGACTACGCGTCGGCAGGGTCAATGGCGAGTTTAAAGCCTTCCTGACACCCGAACAGCGCGAGCAAAGCGATCTTGACCTTGTGGTAGCTGGTATCGCTAGCGGTATCACGATGGTAGAGGCTGGTGCTAACGAAGTGACGGAAGAAGTTATCCTTGAAGGCATGGCTTGGGCGCACAAAGCATTCCAGCCAGCAATTGATTTGCAGCGCGAGCTAGCCGCAAAAGTCGGCGTGGCTGAGCAGGAGTACGAACTGGTACTACCGGACGAATCGATTCAAAAATCTGCCGATAATTGGACAAAAGGCAAATTTGGCCAGAGCATCCGCAAAGCCTATCCTGAGCGCAACGAGCTGGTCAATGAAATTCGCTGGAAATTCCATGAGGACATGGCCGAGAAAATCGGCGAAGAGTACGATGCGGTTCGCGATGAATACGACGAAGCATTTACCATGGCGCTGCATCATGATGTACGCGATGGGATTGTGCGTGATGGTACACGCCCTGACGGCCGCAAGCTTGATGAAGTTCGCCAGCTTAGCTCAGAGGTCGGTATATTGCCGCGAACTCATGGATCAAGCCTCTTTACGCGCGGTGTCACGCAGGGCATGAACATCGTAACGCTTGCACCGTTAAGCTACGCCCAGATGATCGATACCATGGAAGTTAATGACGGTGAGCGCCGCTACATGCATCACTACAATGCGCCAGGCTACACTGTCGGCGAAGTCCGTCGTCTTGGTAGCCCTGGTCGGCGCGAAATCGGCCATGGCTACTTAGCTGAACGGGCACTTATACCTGTGCTGCCTAGTGCTGAAGATTTTCCGTATGCAATCCGCTCTGTCACAGAGATCATGAGTCAGAATGGTTCGACCAGTATGGCAGCGACGTGCAGCTCATGTCTCGCTCTGATGGATGCTGGCGTGCCACTCAAAGCTCCGGTGAGCGGTGTGGCAATGGGGCTTATGATGGACGGAGATACTCCGTATGTGCTGACTGACATTGCTGATGCTGAGGACTTTGCTGGCGATATGGACTTCAAGGTAACTGGTACAGCAAAGGGCGTTACTGCCATGCAAATGGATATGAAGGTGCACGGTCTATCTGTTGATATCCTCAAGCAAGCTGTTATGGCCGCGAAACCAGGCCGCGAGCATATCTTGAAGCATATGCTGACTACGATTGATGCGCCGCGAAAAGCACTCAGTCCATACGCGCCTCGTATCGAAAAGCTTATGGTTAACCCTGATAAAATCGGGGCAATTATCGGCAAAGGCGGTGAAACGATCAACAAGATCACCAAAGAAACCGGCGCCGAAGTTGACATTCGTGACGACGGTTTGGTGACAGTTTCCGCTGTTAATACCGAAGCGATCGAGAAGGCGCTCGACTGGATCAAAGGCCTCGTGGAAGAACCGGAAGTAGGCAAAATCTATGAAGGCAGAGTCGTCAAGATTATGGAATTCGGCGCCTTCATCAACATCATGCCCGGCATCGACGGCATGTGCCACATTTCAGCCATGAGCGATCAGCGAGTCGAAAGGGTAACTGATGTCGTCAAGGAAGGTGACACCGTGAAAGTCAAACTTGTTGCCATCGACGACCGCGGCCGTCTCTCACTCAGCATGCGTCCAGCTGATCTTAATTAGAAAAGCAATATGACCCAACCATTACTCGTTATATTTACTGGAATTCCCGGTTCGGGCAAAACATACTTTGCCGCTCATCTCGAGGAGAAACTCAAGGCGGTGCGTCTCAATAGTGATGCTATGCGTATGGCGATATTTGGTTCGTTGGATGCAATTGAAAAGGTGTATCATTCCGATGATCGCCAACATGTTAATTCATATGTTTTTGGCGCGATGGATTATGTGACAAAGCAGGTGATCAAAGCTGGGGTATCGGTTATTTACGAAGGTATCCAAATGACACGGTCTGACCGGCGTCATATGGAAATAATTACTGAACAGACTAGTGCGGTTTTAGTACTTGTTGATATGTGTATAGACAAATCCACGGCTATAGAGCGTGTACAAAACCGCGCCATATCGCATGAGAGCCGGCAATTTGATACCCGAAAAGCTGAGGAAGTCATTACTCATTTTACGGAAAAATTTGAACCGTTTGAGCGGACTGATTATGTTGTTGCTATTGATGGAACATGGCCATTTGATAAACAATATCAGGTATTTGATACGTTTGTTTCAACACTTATGTAAGCCAGCTAAGAGAATACAGGCTATCATAGGCATAGTCGTCGTATGTTTTTAGTCAAATTATTCCGCAACCTCGCTGTTCGTCGCATCGGCTTCTGGGCGTGGTCCTTCGTGCTTGCCTAGGTCATGAAAAGACTTGGCAAAAACTCAAGCAGTAAGCGAAAGTAAGCCCGAAAATCTACTAATAGGTAAATAAAAGCAGGAATGTTTAACTGATTAGCTGGTATTAATACCGGTTATAAAAATTTTACAAAACAGTATTTACTTGTTTAAAATACAATTATATTCTATAATTCAGTTGTGAACATTCCGAAGTGGGTACGGTTCTGGATGGCGTGCGTGGCCGCCATCATCGTCTCAACCACAGCCTGTTCGTCCAACGGTGGTGAGCGCAAGGCTGTGATTGACTTCACCCTGCACGAAGAGGGTGTCGACAACCTTACGAGCAACGCTACTCCGGAGGAAACTCCGCAGATGGCGGCTGTGGCGCAGATAGTGGGCTTGCCACACATCTACTCACCGAACAAGCCGGCGTTCGACAAGGGCATCATGGGTGTGGCACCGCTGGGGACCGACTGTATCGTCATCTTCACGAAGGATCCCAAGTCCAGCGTGAACGACGCCACTGTTGGGACCACCATCCAGGGACGCTACAACACCAGCACCTTCGTGCTCGGCGGAGCCCGGAAGCTCGACCGGATCAAGGAGTTCATCGACAGATGGGCGCCGGCTTGTGGCCGACCTTCGGCCACGGTCTAACGGTTCTGTTCACCCGACCCATCCAGCTCTAGCAGTTGGATGGGTCCCTACCTAATTGCTAGGCCGCTCTAGCTATTAGGTAGGGGCTGATATGATGTAGGTAAGCCAGAAGGTGCTACTCTAAGCATATGAATTACAACGAATA
>CAZHGM010000005.1:0-30784 GCA_964532145.1 uncultured Candidatus Saccharibacteria bacterium
CGCAACCGGTTTTGATTCTGAATATTTCCATGAGAAAGCCGCCATGGCGCCACCTTCATTTGGCACATCACCATCACCCGCAGGAGGCATTCATACAGCACAGTCTGATGATGTCACTGAAGAAGATATCAAAAATGTCGATATGGACCTCGACAACGACCATGCTGCTCAAGTGAGTAGCAGCTTCACCGAGGAAGAAGAGCCAGCCGGTAATATCTGGCACCAAGTTGACGAAGATGAATCTGACACCCCGGCATTTTTACGCCGCCGCAAGAAGAAAGAGTAAGCACAAATCCCATCTCCCCAAGCATGCGACATAGTGACCATAAGCGCTATATGTTGCATAAAATACACTTGCAATGCACCATATATAGGGTTTATAGTAGATCCTAGCTACACACGAGGAGGTGTAGAGTGCGGTTAAAAGGATGAGGAGAGGATACGCATGAAATGCCCGCGTTGCCAAAAGGATAGTTCAAAAGTTGTCGAGTCTCGTGATGCGAGTGACGGAGATGCAATACGTCGTCGCCGCGAATGCCTCGAGTGCGCTCATCGTTACACCACCTATGAGCGTGTTGAGCGACCTAATTTGGCCGTCATCAAAAAAGATGGCGAGCGTGAGTTGTTTGATCGTCACAAGCTGTTTGCTGCGATTCATCGATCAGTCGGTAAGTTTCTGACTTCAGAGCTTGAGATTGAGGAGTTGGTTGGTCGAGTCGAAGACGAGCTGTATGCGCTGGGCGAAAGCGAGGTGCACTCTCGGCAAATCGGAGACTTGATATTGGCAGAGCTTGCACGTCGTAACGAAGTAGCGTATGTACGGTTTGCAAGTGTTTATCGTGAGTTCAAATCAGTTGAAGAGTTTGAGCAAACCCTCCGGTCGCTGAGGTCCCAACAGAAATCCTGACCGTACAAGGTGGTACTTGATAGATAGGTAGACTATCAAGTGTGAAACAAACACTATTTATTACTATCTATAAAAATGATAAAAGGAGAGGCATATTATGGCACAAGCAGTGTCAGCGCTTTCAATCGCGCGCTATTTTACAGAGGAAGGGACGCACCCATACGATCGGTTGACGTGGGTAAAACGAGAGTCAAAGATCGTAAACCCAGGCAATGGCAAGGTTGTCTTTGAGCAGCAGGGCGTAGAGTTTCCAGAATTCTGGAGCCAAAACGCAATTAATATTGTTGCCCAAAAGTACTTTTATGGAACGCCAGGGACACCACAGCGCGAGAAAAGTTTGCGGCAGTTGATTGACCGTGTCGCTAATACAATTACAAAACACGGCTATGATAACGGGTATTTTGCCAGTGAGGCCGAAGCTGATACGTTTAACGCCGAGCTAAAATATATTCTGGCAACTCAGCGCGCAGCGTTCAACAGCCCGGTATGGTTCAATATCGGCACGCCGGACCGGCGCCAGCAAGCGAGCGCTTGTTTTATCCTGCATGTTGAAGATAGTTTGCCGAGTATTCTTAATTGGTACCGTGAAGAAGGCATGATATTTAAGGGCGGTAGTGGTGCTGGGCTTAACATCAGCACATTGCGTGCTAGTGTTGAGCGGCTTAGTACTAGTGGTGGTCGGGCGAGTGGGCCAGTTAGCTTTATGCGTGGAGCCGATGCCAGTGCCGGTACGATTGCGAGTGGCGGTAAAACCCGACGAGCGGCCAAGATGGTCATTCTCAACATTGACCACCCTGATGTCGAGGAATTTATCTGGTGTAAGGCTATCGAAGAACGCAAAGCATTTGCACTGGCTGACGCCGGTTTCGATATGAGCCTGAATGGTAAAGATATCCACTCTATTCAATACCAAAATGCCAACAACTCTGTACGCGTTACGGATGATTTCATGCGTGCTGTTGAGCACGACGAAGACTGGGAGCTGCGTGGCGTTAAGGATAAAAAAGTGTACAAAACTGTCAAAGCACGTGAGTTATTCCGACAGATCGCCGAGGCAGCATGGGAATCAGCCGATCCGGGTATGCAGTTTGATACAACTATTAACGACTGGCACACGACGCCTAAGGCTGGCCGTATCAACGGGTCAAATCCATGTTCTGAGTACATGCATCTTGACAATAGCGCTTGCAATCTTGCCAGTCTTAATCTGCTGAAGTTCCTCCGTGAGGATGGCAGCTTTGACATTGCAGCGTACAAACATACGGTTGATATCATTTTCTTGGCACAGGAAATTCTTGTAGGATACAGCGAGTACCCAACCGAGTCAATCGACAAGAACACACGTCGTTTCCGCCAGCTTGGTATGGGCTATGCTAACCTCGGTGCAACATTGATGGCCAAAGGTTTGCCATATGATTCTGACGAAGGCCGTGCATTTGCCGCTGCACTTACCGCTATTATGACAGGTCAAGGCTACGCGACGAGTGCGCGTATCGCCAAGCGTGTCGGTCCATTTGAGGGCTATCAAAAAGATAAAGAGGGCATGAACCGAGTGCTGCGTAAGCACCGCGAAGCCGTGCATGATATTGACGCCAGCATTGTGGAAGAAGAGTTGCTGAGTGCCGCTGCACAGGTATGGGATGACGCAGTCGAATTAGGTGAAAAATACGGCATTCGTAACTCGCAAGCGACGGTGCTGGCACCGACTGGTACGATCGGATTCATGATGGACTGTGATACGACCGGTGTCGAGCCAGACTTTAGCTTGACAAAGTTCAAGACCCTGGTTGGCGGCGGTAGCATGATCATCGTCAACCAGACAATCCCTCGCGCGCTTAAAACCTTAGGGTATAGCAAAAAAGAAGCGCAGGAAATTGTCGAATACATCCACGAACACGGCACTGTTGTCGATGCACCGTATCTTAAACAATCCGACTATGATGTGTTTGCCTGTGCGGTCGGCGACAACGCTATCCACTATATGGGCCACGTCAAAATGATGGGCGCAGTACAGCCATTCCTGTCAGGCGCTATTAGTAAAACGGTGAATATGCCAGAGAATGTGACGGTTGAAGATGTTGAGCAACTTCATCTTGATGCCTGGAAATATGGACTAAAAGCTGTGGCAATTTATCGTGATGGGAGCAAGGTCGGACAGCCACTAAGTAGCAAAAAAGCCAAAGACGAAGCTGACGCCAAACCAAAAGTCGTTGAAAAGGTCCTGCACGTTAGCGAACGACGCGAACTGCCACGAATTCGCACAAGTAAAACGATTCAATTCAGAATCTCAGATCTAAAAGGATTTGTGACAGTCGGAGAATTTGAGGATCATACACCAGGTGAGATCTTTATTACCGCCGCAAAGATGGGGTCAACAATGGCGGGGTTGATGGATTCATTTGCGCGCTCAGTCAGTTACGGGCTACAGTACGGTGTGCCGCTGAAGGCCTACGTACGCGGTATGAGTAACACCAACTTTGCACCATTCGGCGCTACAGACGACCCAGCGGTTAAAACAGCAACCAGCATCGTTGATTACATCTTCCGGCGTTTGGCAATCGAATATCTCTCAATCGACGACCGTTTGGAGCTTGGTCTAGCAACACTTGAAGAGCTAGAGTCAGAGCTGAACGAGCAGCAAGCTAGTTTGCTTGAGCCGGCGTCTAATGAGCAACAACTGATGAACGTGCTAGGTGACGATAATGAGGCGAAGACGAGCGATGTCGTTCCGGGTGATCTTGGCAACAGCGAGACTGTCGAGACGACGTTTCGCACAGCTCGGGCGGAACTAAAGGTTGCTGATCAATCATCGCCACTCTGCAGTAACTGCGGCAATGTGACACAACGAGCTGGCAGCTGTTATGTCTGCACCTCGTGCGGCTCTACAACAGGCTGCTCGTAAAAAGCAGAAACTAGATTTTGGGCTATAGATGTTAGAATAATCCAAAACATCTTAAAACCGTCCTGCGAGGGCGGTTTTAAGATTGCGCGACTCGTCCTATTTCATTTTTGAGGGCGCTCCTTCATAATGAAGGGCATGAGGACATTTGTGGTATATAAAACCGAGAGCGATCATGCGCGGGATGTCATGACGTTTTTGAGTGATTTTGAGCGACAGACACACAAGACTCTCGAATCGGTAGACCCAGACTCTGCAGAAGGGTCAGAGATCTGCCGGCTATATGATATTGTCGAGTACCCGTCGATAATTTCCGTAGACGATGACGGTGCATTACAAAATATCTGGAGGGGCTTGCCGCTGCCAACTATAAGTGAGGTGTCATACTATGTTTCATAATGTCAAAAACTTTTTTACGCATGAGGATAAAAAACTGCGTGATAACCGATGGATCTTTGCCAGTATGCTCGGCGGGGCTATCCTCAGTTTGTTAGCATCGTTCGTGCTGAGCGTGGAGGCGATTGAGCTTGCAAAAAATCCGGATGCAGTCCTGAGCTGCAGTATTAATGCCGTTCTCAATTGTGCAACGGTCGGCGTTCATCCCAGTGCGCATTTATTCGGTTTTCCGAATAGCTTCCTCGGGCTGATTGCTGAGCCGGTCGTGATTACGGTGGCCATCGCCGGGCTTGCAGGTGTGCATTTTCCGCGAAAGTTCATGTTTGTGGCGCAGCTATGCTACACACTCGGGTTTATATTTGCGTTGTATCTCTTTTACACCAGCTACGTTATCATCCAGGCGCTATGCCCGTGGTGCCTGCTTGTGACGGCCACGACAACATTCGTATGGTTTGCAATCACGCGTTACAATATCCGCGAGAACAACCTCTACCTATCTGACGGAGCATCACAATGGGCAAAACAATTTATCAGCAAAGACTTTGACAAGCTTGCTTTGTTTCTGGTAGTATTTATCCTAGTTGTTGCAATTTTGGTTAAATACGGTAAAGCTTTGTTTTCTTAAACGGAGGAGCTGCTATGGATTTTATCGTTCGTTTTATGGTTAGTGCGGCTGTCATGGCAGTAATTGATGCGGTGTGGCTCAGTGTCATAGCTAATAAGTTCTACAAGAGTCAGATTGGGACATTACTGCTCGATAAGCCGCATATTCCCGCCGCCGTTATATTCTATGTCATTTATGTCATCGGTATTGTGGTGTTCGTACTAACGCCTGCACTCGAGAAAGGGTCGTGGCGGTACGCCCTTGGGTACGGCGCGTTATTTGGATTTGTCGCGTACGCTACATATGATCTAACTAATCTCGCAACGCTTAAAGGATGGACGATCAAGCTGGTTGTAGTGGATCTACTCTGGGGCGCATTCCTCACTGCTATCGTGGCCGGTGCAAGTTTCTGGTTCTTGCACCGTGGCTGATTGGAATTTACAGTGGTGGCCAGTGGTTGTTATAAGCCTCGTCTATGGATTTGTGGCGGCTGCAGTATTTTTGAGTGTTGCATTTATGGTTGCCAGACACATCAAGCGGTACGATTTGATCGACAGCGCGTGGGGCATGACATTTGTGGTGATACTGACGGCGTGGTCGCTATTTTTTCGAGCCTATCATCCAGCCAACAATCTATTTCACGGTTTGATCGCGACGATGGTGCTGATGTGGGCGGTGCGGCTAAGCTGGCATATTTTTTTGCGGTTTTTGCGCTCATCTAAAGAGGATAAACGGTATATCGATCTGCGATCGACATGGAAATCACGCAGTGATGGTGCAGTATTCCGCAAAATTTACATGACGCAGGCGCTGCTGGCGACGGTTGTATCAATACCGATACTGTACATATTACTGACAATTACTGGCCGAGCGACTCCTATTAAAATAACAAGTATCATAATTGTAGGTGTTGCAGTATGGGCTATTGGGCTGATGTGGGAAGTTGTAGCGGACCATCAGCTACGTCAATTTTTGCTCAACAAGAACAATCGTGGCCGCACGATGCAGTCTGGTTTGTGGGCGTATTCGCGCCATCCAAATTATTTCGGCGAAATAGCGTTGTGGTGGGGGATTGGTCTGGTCGCACTCGGTGTCTCGGGCAGTCTGTTGAGCCTGGTCGGGCCTGCAGTGCTGACATACTTGATCATTGGCGTTTCGGGCATCCCGCCTGCCGAAAAAAGGACGAGCAATCGGCAGGGCTGGACCGATTACAAACAACGTACGAGTATATTGTTTCCTTGGCCGCCGAAAACCATCGATTGCAAAAACAAACCATAAGTAGTATGCTGTAAGCATCTTTGAGGGAGGGTACTACTAATGGTAAAATCAGTTCCATATAAACATGCGTGGCAGGCGCTGGCCGTTACGCGGATTGCTTTAGGATTTGTATTTTTATGGGCGTTTGTAGACAAAATGTTCGGACTAGGCTTTGCAACTGCCGCTGAAAAAGCGTGGGTTAATGGCGGATCACCAACAGCGGGCTTCTTAAAAATGGGGGTTAATCCTGACAGCCCATTCGCAGCGTTCTTTAACGGTCTAGCAGGGCAGGCATGGGTTGACTGGCTCTTTATGCTCGGTCTGCTCGGCATCGGTCTTGCGCTCGTATGCGGTATCGGGCTTCGTATTGCGGCGGCTACGGGTACGCTGTTACTGCTTATGATGTGGGCAGCCGAAATACCACTTGAGAACAATCCGGTCATTGATGACCATATTGTGTATGCACTTATGCTATGGGTGTTTGCATTCGGACGACGTGAATGGAGTTTCACCGAATGGTGGCTGAGTAAGAAAGCTGTCAAGAACAATAGCTGGTTGTGGTAAAAGATGAGAATACAGAATTTGGAATATGGAATATAGTAAATAAATACGGTCAAGTCCACGATCGTATTTATTTTTCACAACAGATGAGGTATAATTGAGTACAAGGCATTTGAGTGGTTATCACCCACGAGCTATTGGAAGAAATCCTTTTGGAAAGTAGAACCGATCGGTATCGGCACGACAGACCGAACAAATGAAGTGCTAAGAATCCTTTCTTAGAAACTGGATGGTACCACCGCCAACTGGCGGTTCCAGTAGCTACGAAGGGATTTTTAATTGGAGGAGACATGAAAACGGTGCTGATCTATGGTGATAGTAATACTTTCGGTGAAACGGCATTTGCCAAGAAGCCGCGCCTTGGTATGGACGAACGTTGGGCGGGAATTGTTGCCGGACGACTGTCAGGGAAGGCTCAGATAATCGCCGAAGGCTTTAGCGGGCGGAGTGCCGGGGACTTACAGGTGGGACGCAAAGGGCATGCCAATGGTCATCAACATTTCCCGACAATTTATGGGAGCCATAAACCGATTGATGTATTAGTTATTGCGCTTGGTACAAATGACTGTAAGATACGATTTAATCGCACGGTAAACGAAATAATGGGAGACCTTAGGTGGTATGAGCAGCAGGCACGACGTGAAAATAAGTTGGATGCACATGCGCCAAATCCCCATGTTATATTTATTACTCCACCGAATTTTGAAGATACAAATTATGATGATCCATACTTTTATGGACGAATGATGTTACGTAATAAACTTGTTGAGCAGATGGAGCACGAGTCGTCAATGGAAACCTTGCGTATCGATGAAATTGATCTCACCGAAGATGGGGTGCATTTTTCTCTGACGGGGCATCAGCAAATGGCGGATAACGTATACGAAAAATTAAAGGAGATGGTATGAAATTTAAATCAGGTACCCGCCGCAGAGCGATCGAGTACGAAAAAGATTGGGTGCAGAAATGGAAAGCAGACAGAACATTTGAAAAATCAGTCGAAAACCGGCCTAGTGACAATAGCTATGTGTTTTACGATGGGCCGCCGTTTATTTCGGGCAACCCGCATCATGGCACGCTATTGAGCTCGATCGTCAAAGATGCCATTCCGCGCTATCAGACGATGAAAGGCAAGCGTGTCGAGCGCGTCTGGGGCTGGGATTGCCATGGCCTACCCGCTGAGCGATTCACCGAGAAAAAACTTGGTATCAACTCTCGCCAGGAGGTGCTCGAGTACGGAATCGAACAATACATCGTTGCCTGCCGCAACAACATGGTGCAGACCAGCAGCGAATGGGAAGATGTCGTAGATAGAATTGGTCGTTGGGTTGACTTTAAGGGTGCCTATAAGACCATGGACAAAGACTACATGGAGAGTGTGTGGTGGGCGTTTAAAGAGCTGCATAGTAAAGGCAAAATCTACGAGGGTGAAAAAGTCCTCATGTACTGTACCCTTGACGCCACACCGCTTTCTAAAGCCGAAGTCACTATGGATGCAGGGGCGTATCAGGACATCACCGACCCAAGTGTATATGTGAAGTTTAGGCTTGAAGACGGATCGACGCTGCTGGCATGGACGACGACTCCGTGGACTTTGCCGGCCAACACTGCGGTCGCTGTCAATGAAAAACTTACGTATGTTGAAGTCAAAACCGTCAACGATCAGTTCATTCTAGCCAAAGAATTGCTCGGGAAAGTCATGCAGGACGATAAACACCAGCCGCTTGAGTACGAGGTTGTCCGCGAGTTGAAGGGCAAGGAGCTTGTCGGGTTGTCGTATCAGCCGCTGCTTGGCGTCGACCGCGGTGACAATGCTCACAAAGTCTGGGCGGCAGACTACGTCAGTCACGAAGACGGTACGGGTATCGTTCACCTCGCTCCGGCCTATGGTGAAGAAGACTTCGAGCTCGCTCGTGATAAAAAAATTCCCGTGGTGCATACCATCGATGAAAACGGCTTTTTCACTGAAGGTGACTGGAAAGACCAAAATGTTTGGGAAGTGAACAAACAGATTGCCAAAGACCTGAAAGAGCGTGGTGTTGTGTGGAAAATTGATTACATACGCCATAGTTATCCGCACTGCCACCGCTGCGGTACCAAACTCATGTACCGGGCACATCCGAGTTGGTTCATGGGCATCGACGGTCAGCGCGAGCAGATGCTGGAGCAGAACGGCCCGATCAACTGGTTTCCGCCGCATATCAAACACGGCCGCTGGGAAAAAACCATTGAGCAAGCGCCCGACTGGAACCTCAGCCGCGACCGTTTCTGGGCGACGGCGATGCCGGTATGGAAGAGCGAAAGTGGCAAAGTAAAAGTAGTCGGCAGTTACGCCGAACTCAAAGAGCTATCGGGTCGTGAGCTCGATGACTACCATCGTCCTTGGGTCGATGACATTACGTTTGAACTAGGCGACGAGACGTATACGCGTATCGACAAAGTCATAGACTGCTGGTTTGAGTCCGGTAGCATGCCCTTCGCGCAGTTCCATTATCCGTTCGAAAACAAAGAGAAATTTGAGGCTGATTTTCCGGGTGATTTCATTGTCGAATATGTCGGGCAGGTCCGGGCGTGGTTCTACTACGTGCACGCCGTCAATGTGGCGCTGTTTGGTACCAATGCGTTTAACAATGTCATTGTGACTGGTAATGTCGCTGGCAACGACGGACGCAAGATGAGCAAAAGCTACGGCAACTATACCGATCCAAATGAGCTGATGGATAAATTTTCAGCCGATAGTCTACGGTTTTTGCTGCTCTCAAGCCCGCTACTCAGCGGCGAGGACTTCGCACTACAGGATAAAGAAGTCGGGGATGTCGCGCGCAAACTTAGCATGATTTGGAATATGTATGATTTCTTCACGATGTACGCTGAAGTTGACGGTTGGGAATACGACGGTACGCTGGTAGACCCGCTCGATGACTGCAATAATCCGCTCGACATCTGGATTATTAGCCGCCTGCATCAGTTGGTAGCCGAAGTTGAAAAGCATATGGATGGCTATAATCTGCCTGACGCCATGAGTCCAATTTTGCCGTTTCTCGACGACGCGAGTAACTGGTATGTCCGACGCTCTCGCCGCCGTTTCTGGAAAAGCGAAGAGACGAGAGATAAGCAAATGGCGTATCAGACGTTGCACTACGTACTGGTGCGTCTTGCATATGTGCTTGCGCCATTCACGCCGTTTTTGGCTGAGGAGTTGTATCACAATCTGACAGGTGACAAAGAGTCGATCCATCTGAAAGACTGGCTGCCGGCCGGTCGCGTGAACGAACTCGTCATGAACGATATGGAAATGGTGCGTGATTATGTCAACCAAGGACTGAGTTTGCGCGCCAAGGCTGGTCTCAAAGTTCGTCAGCCGCTTACAAGCGTCACCGTCCCGACCCTCGGCAAGCATATCGATTTCGAATCGATCCTTAAAGATGAGTTGAATGTTAAATCCGTAACACAAGGTGATGAGATGAACATCGACGAAAAGATCACACCAGAGCTTAAACGCGAAGGCCTGATGCGCGAAGTCGTGCGTGTTGTCCAGGCGGCGCGAAAAGCGGCCGACCTGAGCGTCGATGACCGGATTGAGCTCGAACTGGCCGCCGAGGATAAGCAAGTAGCCGCAGCTATTCGCGAGCATGAAAAAACAATCATGACCGAAACACTCGCGGTGAAACTCACCTCTGTAGATAATGGCTATGAGACGCAATCAAAGGTTGACGGAGCAGAGCTTGATATCAAACTTAAGAAGCATCTGTAGACGATTTCTAACGGTAAACTCTTGGCATGTTTGATGTATTATTGCACCGAATTTTGCGGATACCATATGTGCTGCATGTTCGTTATATACGACAAGTAAAACGTCCGCGCGCGACGGTATTGTTTTTGCATGGCATTGGCAGCAGTGGTGCTGAGTGGTCTGAGGTGGTCAAATTACTGCCGGATGATGTCATGATTATCACAATCGATCTGCTGGGGTTTGGGGAGTCGCCGAAACCGGAATGGGCGCGTTATAGTGCGTCGGAACAAGCGAGGATGATCGTTGCTACACTTATACGATCAGGTATAAAACAGCGATTGGTTATCGTTGGCCACTCACTGGGCGCACTTGTAGCGGTCGAAGTTGCGAAACGGTATCCGATAATTGTTCGTTCACTTGTACTATGTAGTCCACCATTCTACCGACCGGACCTTACTCGTAGGCGACCTAGTACAGAACGTATGCTGCAAGCGTTATATAAAAGAGTCGAACAAAACCAAGCATACTTTTTGCGGCTAGCACAGTTTGCGATCAAGCATCGGCTGGTCAACGAAGCCTTTTCGGTCAACGAAACAACCTTGCCGTCGTATATTCAGACGCTGAAAGCCAGTATTATCAGCCAGACGGCATATGGAGACGTGATACTTCTACAAAAACCTATAACGATTGTGTATGGGGTGTTGGATCCGTTTGTGATTGATCGTAATATCCGAGCGATTCGGAAAGCAAACGAACAGGTGCAAGTCAAAAAAGTTGTGGCAGGGCATGAAATTATGGGACGGTTTATACCGGCTGCTGCTGACGTGGTGCGAAACCATATCGAATCTCACTAAACATTACTACCAACCAAGAAATTACTCCTCAGGATTGTTCTGCGAAAGAATGAGCGCGCTATAGGCTGCGAGCGAGATTGAGATCGTTTTCGTATCACCGCTCGTCATTGCGGTATCAAACAGCGTATTAGAAAAAGCTTCATCGTAGCCTCTCCAGGAGGAATTAAATCGTACTTGCCACTGTCCAGGCACGGGTACGCTAAGCTTGTACTCCGGAAACGAACGGGAACCAAAATTGATGATAACTATGACATCGTCGCTCGGGCCTCCCCTGTGCCATCGGTGATAGGCCAGGATACGGTCAGCATCGTTGATATGAAACAATGAAACCGAATTACCAGTCAGGCCGCGGCTGATGCCGTGGTCGTTTTTACGAAGTGCGATGATATCACGATGAGCATTGACGATTCCTTCGTATCGAGAGACATTCTCCCAGTCCAGGTCCTGCCAGTTATTAAATGCGCCATCTTGGATAAATTCCTGTCCTTGTAGCAGCATCGGGATACCGGGAGAGGTAAGTGTCACAGTGCTTGCAAGTAGCAACTCTCGTTTGGCTTTGAGACTGTCGGCATGACGCGGTGCAATTATTTCATTGAGTCGCGCTCGGCCGTTTGCTGCCGTATCGTGCGAGTCACTAAATACTATGCGGGTAAATGCATCATCGGTATAGCGCTGCGTCAGCTCATCTTTGATATCGACAGGGTAACGCGGCGCTATGCCAAGTGCCTGGTACAGGGCCTCGGGGAACATCAGACGCCACTGAGCATCAAATCCGGCTCCGCCGTTGTCGCGGGGCAGGGTGATGAAATCATTGCTGCCGGTATCCTCAGCAATCAATACCGAGCCCGGACGTAACCGATGTGCTAACGAGGTGATGTCTTGCAACAGCGACCAGGCGCCGTCAACATCGCGGTTCAGGGCGTCGCCACCGTCCAGGTTTCGCAAATACGATGTCGAATCAAGCCGCAGTCCGTCCAGCCGGTATTCCATAAACCACATAGCAACGCTGTCGAGGATAAACTGTCGAACTTCTTTGCGGGTATAGTCGGGACGTGCTCCCCAAGGTGTTTGATTACGCTCATCGCCCGAGAAATACTGCCCCCCAGGCAAATCAGGCGTTGTTCCGTCAAACGCCCAAGTCTCTGCGTTGCAAAAATGATTGTAGACAACGTCAGCAATCACGCCGATTCCGCGTTCGTGGCAGGCGCGTACAAATGACATCAGGCCATGCCGTCCGCCGTAGGTTTGTTCAACAGCAAAAATATGGTTGACGTTATATCCCCAGCCGTTGCCTTCACACATACTGGTGACGGGCATGAGTTCAATCATATTGACGCCAAGCGACTGCACATAATCAAGCTTTTCGATAGCGTCATAAAACGTCCCTGGTGACGACGCATCACGACGGTGGAATGTGCCAACATGCATTTCATAAATGATGTGTTCATTTTTGGGTATGGGCATAAAAATATCATCGCCCCAATCAAAATCACTCCCCGTAATGATAGATGCGCCAGCATCCGAGTTTGTGAGCGCGCGAGCGTAGGGGTCGTTGCGTTCAATGATTTCATCATGATTGGTAGTGATGATGTATTTATACTGCTGGCCGATTTCGGCACGCGGCACCATGACAGACCAATAGCCTTTGTTGTCACGTTCCATGGCAATTTGATTTGAGGTGTCGTAACTTATGTAGGGCACAGCGACGGCAACATGTTTGGCGAGTGGCGCCCACACGCGGAACTCAACGCCGCCGCGCTTAACGATTGCTCCTAGTTTACCCACCGACCGTGTCATCTCACTATAGTATACGTGGTTATGGCAACTGCTCGCAACTTGGCTGAATTATCAGGTTATTTTAAGGATCCGGCTGCAAGATAGAAGTATGAAACCTCACGAAAAAGCATTTATGATCATCGGGACCGTTGCTGTCATGGCAGCTTCAGGCATAGCAGGCTATACGTTGTTTGCGGCACCGGACACGGCATCAAGTTCTGGCAGCAATATAGCGACAACAAGCCAACAAAGCAGCTCGGCAGCAGGTACAGCCAGCAACGCTACGAGCACATCGTCGTCTAATTCTGCTGCGGTCGGCAGCTACAAAGACGGTACCTATACGGGCACTGCATCCTATATGGTGCCCCACGGCAGCAACGCTATCTCCGTGACCGTGACAGTGAAAGACGGCGCTATTGTCAGCGCATCTGCTCAACATAACTATAATGATGGCTAATCAAGCAGATACGTGGATAGCTTTGACGCTAGCCTATCAAGCAGTGTCGATGGCGAGTCGCTCGCCGATATATCCATCTACCGGATTGGTGGGGCCAGTCTGACGACCGAAGCATTTTCTGAAGTGCTCGATACGATTCGTTCGCAAGCGAGTGCTTGATGCCGCATCGGTTTGAGTGTGACGGTATTGGCACACACTGGTGGTTTGAGATACTCGATGACACCTATCCTGACGGCATTGAGCAGCGAGTCAAAGAAGCTATTACACAGTTTGATGAGAACTATTCACGGTTTAAACCGACTTCATATGTCGGACAATTAAATGACAGCAAACGACTTAGCTCGCCGCCACCTGAGCTAGTGAGGATGTTTGGATTTGCTAAACAAATGTATGAAGTGAGCGGTGGGGCATTTGACATGTCTGTTGGCGGGGAGCTGCACGCTAAAGGCTACGGTTCACGCACGCTAGCCGCTCCTATCCATGACAATATGTGGCGTGAGACGATTGTGTCGCCAGAATTGCTACAAATTCCGCAAAATGTCGTCATCGACAATGGCGGATTTGGCAAAGGCTGGCTCATAGATTCCATCGGCGATCTGTTCCGTGGTGCCGGTATAGAATGGTTTGTGATTAACGGCGGCGGCGATATTCTCGTGTCTGCAGATAAACCGGTAACATTCGGGCTGGAGCATCCGTTGCAGCCCGATAGGCTCATTGGCTCAGCCAATATCCAGTCCGGGGCGCTCGCAGGCAGCTCAAACGGCAAGCGTACGTGGCGGCATGCTGGTGAGACGTACCATCACATCGTTGACCCGCGAGTAGCTGCAAAAAAGGTATCTCCTCAGGTATCAGGCACATTTGTGCACGCTCCGACTGCACTTCTTGCTGATACGATGGCGACTATTGTTTTTCTCAGGCCAGAGCTCAGCGACATGCTTGCAGGGCAGTTTGATCTCAAAACGATGATTATCCCAAGTGAAGCTAAAACGCAAACTTCTCTGTAAAAATCTGGTTTTTAGAGACACCAAGTGAAATCAAGGCATTTTCGGCGGTACCAATCATGCCTTCTGGCCCGCAGATAAAGTAATCATAGCGGCTCGGCTCCGGTAGATGACGTTGAATCAACTCGGCGCTGATATAGCCGCTGTCAGCACCGGGTTGAGGCACCTGGCTATAAATTGGCACGCAGCGGGGGCCGAGTTCGTCTTGGAGCACCGACAGGGCAGTGGCGTGGTCTTTGCTGGGTGAGGCATAGAACAGCCAGCGTTCACGGTTGTCGCCGCGTAGGATATGATCGACAAATGGCGTAATTCCGATGCCGCCAGCAATGAATACCGACGGACGATCCGTTGCTGATATTTCAGAAGTAAACGTGCCGTACGCTCCGTCTAGTAGTACGGTTTCACCAGGTTCATACCCCGAGAATGAGTCGGTAAATGTGCCGAATACCCGGTACGCAAGCGTTATCTCGTGTGATTTCTCATCGTACTGCACAACAGAAAACGGATGGTCTTCACTGACAAATCCCAGCTTGATATACACGTACTGACCGCGGCGAGGCGCGATATATGATGCGCCGGTTGGTTTGAGCGTGAGCGCATACGTATCATCCATGAGCTTCGTATGCTGTTTGATGCGGTACTCAGCTCGGCCAACATTAAATAGGCTTCTTAGCCGTAGCAGCGTAAAGACAAATCCGGCGATGACAAGCAAGAGGTAATAGGCCTTCACGGCTGCGCTACTCATATACGATGAACCGACATCGGGTACATGAAGCAGTGCAAAAGGCAGGCAAATATAGGCAATATAATGGATGTATTTCCACGGGCGATAGGCGAGTTTGCCGCGCAAAAGTGCAGACGACACCCATACGATAACAACAAGTATAAAAGAAATCCTGCCAAGGGTGACGTGCCGTTCAAACTCAGTACCAAGTTGGGGAACGACAGCGTACAGCAATGATTCACCATAGCTGTATATCACCAGCAGTGGATGCAGGAGGATGGCGATTGAGCCGTATTTGCCAAGCCAGCCGTGGATTGTAAGGATAGGTGCAGTATCAGTAAAAAATGCGCGGCTGGTCGCCCGAGTGCCAAGAATATACATCCATAGCAGCAGTACGACGCCCGCATACCCCGCGATAGCCGAGCCATAGAGTGCCCAGGTACGCAAGCTCGTGATAACTGGTGCGTGGATAAGAACTCCAATTGGCAGCAAAGAAACGACAATACTTATGATGAGCAGGCGGCGTTTTACTATTTCGGTCATGTGAATAGAATCTGATAGTTACCTGGTAATCAGCTGAAATAATGTATGAATACTACTTAGACATATTCGCGGCAGACAGATAACTGTTCGGTCGTGTAGCCTTTATTGAAGGCATCGACGCGTTCTTGGGAGCTACCGTGTGTCCATGTCTCAGGGTTGATGCTGCCTTGCATTTGGGACTGGATGCGGTCATCGCCGACTGCTTCGGCGGCTAAGATCGCCTCGTTGATCTCGTTGTCATCAAACACGCCTTTGCCTTTGAGTGAGTGTGCCCATAGCCCAGCGTAGCAGTCTGCCTGAAGTTCAAGTTTGACGCTGAGACTATTATCGCCAGTTCGCTGATACTCTCCGCTGTTTGTGACAGCGCTCATCGTACCCAGTACGTCCTGGACGTGGTGACCAGCTTCGTGAGCGATCACGTACGCTTGGGCAACATCACCATTGCTGCCGCCGAGTTGTTTGAGAACGTCAAAAAACGTTTCGTCGAGATAAATTGTCTGATCGGCTGGGCAATAGTGCGGGCCGACTTGGGTGGTCGCAACGCCACAGCCGCTTTGGGTAGCATCACGAAACAGGACAAGTCTTGGCTCGGTGTAGGATTTGTTCTCCTGGGCTAGCGTAGCCTTCCAGTATGAGTTGTTTGAGCCTAGGACGTTAGAGACGAATGTCTCATAGCTGTCTTGGCCTTGAAATTCAGCAGGTTGCTCGGTGCTTTGTGATGACGATCCGACGTTGCTCGCGACTTGTTCGAGCAGGGCAGGGTCAACCTGTACTCCCATGTAACTCAGCGCCAAAAACATCACAATACCGACAATACTTCCGCCGATCCCGATACCAGCCCCGCCCATACCTCGGCGGTCCTCCACATTTCCTGAGCCCAAACTATCCCAAACAGCCATATAGTACTCCTTTGTCTTAGAGAGTAGTATAGCAAATATTCGTGAGTATAAATTGTATGCTAGATTACAAAATACTGTAGCAAAACAGATGTGCGCCGCGCTATACTTATGACATGACTCACATGTCATGGAACGAAATCCAAGACCGCGCCAGCGAGTTTGCCGCCAAATATGACGGGGAAGTCTACGAAAAAGGCGAATCCCAAAGCTTTTGGAGCGATTTCTTAGCCGTATTTGGCATCGATCGTCGCCGACATGGTGCATTTTTTGAGTACGCTATCAAAAAAGGCAGTGGTCAGCAAGGGTTCATTGATATGTTTTGGCCAGGCAAGCTGCTCACCGAGCAAAAATCAGGCGGCAAAGATCGTGGCAAAGCCGAGCTGCAAGCCTGGGAATACCTCGAGACAATGCCCGACCATGATTTGCCGCAGATGATTGTTGTGAGCGACTTTGCGCACTTCGACGTCATCGACACGCAGACTCGTCAAAAAACCTCATTTTCGCTCGCTGATCTGAGTAATCACGTCAAATCCTTTGCATTTTTGATCGGACAGGACAACCAACAAATTGCCGAGGAGCAACCAGTCAACCGTCAGGCTGCTGAAGCAATGGCGCGTCTACACAACCAACTTCGCGACGACAACTACACCGGGCATGATCTCGAGCTGCTGCTAGTTCGTCTGGTGTTTTGTATGTTTGCCGATGACAGCGGCATATTTGAAAAGTCTCAACTGCACGACTACATCGCACATCGCACGAGTGACGATGGCAGTGACCTCGGTGCGCGGCTCGTACAGTTGTTTGACGTGCTCAATACCCCGCGTGATTCGCGCCAGCACTCTATGGACGAAGCGCTACTGAGTTTCGAGTATATCAATGGCGGACTGTTTGCCGAGTCGATTCGTACGCCGAGTTTTACTGCGCAAATGCGCCGTGATCTTATAAAGGCCATGGAGCTCAACTGGTCGCGGGTGAGTCCGGCAATATTCGGCAGTATGTTTCAGGGGGTGATGGATGAGCAACAGCGCCGTAACCTCGGTGCGCACTACACCAGCGAGAAAAATATCTTGCGCGTGATCAAGCCGCTCTTCCTCGACGATCTGTACGGCGAATTTGCTCGTGTGCGTCGTAGCCCGAGTCGTCTGCGTGAATTTCATGACAGGCTTTCACAGCTCACGTTTCTCGACCCAGCTTGTGGCTGTGGCAATTTCCTCGTCGTGACGTATCGCGAGCTGCGTCTGCTCGAGCACAAGGTACTGGCTATACTTAGTAAAGACAAGCAGACACAGGATATGTTTGCAGTTGGCGAGCACGGCCAGCTCAAAGTCAATGTTGATCAGATGTACGGTATCGAGATAGAAGAATTCCCGAGTCTCATTGCTACTACTGCCTTATGGCTGACTGATCACCAGATGAACATGGCGTTTAGTCAGCTCAGTGGTAAAACGTTTAAGCGTCTGCCACTCAAAACCAGCGCGACGATTGTTCATGCAAATGCGCTCACCACTGATTGGAACGACGTCATCCCAGCCGCTGAGCTTGATTATATTTTGGGCAATCCGCCATTCCTCGGACAGACGTATCAGAGTAAAGAGCAAAAGCAAGAAGTCGCCAACGTCCTGAGCGGTATCAAAAAGACTGGTGTCCTCGACTTTGTGTCTGCATGGTACGGCAAGGCTACTGACATGATGAAAATAAACTCAAATATTCACGCCGCGCTCGTATCCACCAACTCTATAACGCAGGGCGAGCAAGTAAGTGTACTTTGGAAATACTTACTCGATCAAGGTGTCAAAATCAACTTTGCGCACCGGACATTTAAGTGGACAAATGACGCGAAAGGCAACGCCGCCGTCCACTGTGTTATCGTTGGTTTTGCGTTATTTGACAAGCCAGAGAAGCGACTATTTGAGTACGAAGATATTAAAGGCGACCCGATTGAAATTGTGGCTAAAAACATCAACCCATACTTGGTCGATGCACCAAATGTTGTTATCGAAAGCCGTTCAAAAATCATCGATGACGTGCCGACGATGATTTATGGCATAAAACCCGTGGACGGCGGCAATCTCTTTCTAGATGAAGCGCAGTATGGTGAATTTATCCGCGCCTATCCAGACAGTAAAGATTTGATAAAAAAGGTCATTGGCGGAAAAGAGTTTATCCGTAATATTCCGCGCTATTGTCTCTGGTTGAAGCAGGTATCGCCTGCTGACTTGCGCGCGAATCAGTTCATAATGGATAGAGTGCAACAAGTACGAGACTTTAGGCTTGCGAGTGTTGACGCAGGTGCACGTAAACTTGCGGAGCGACCTACGGAGTTTCGTGAAATGCACAACCCCGATCATTTCATTGTTATCCCACGTACTTCCTCCGAAAACAGAGAGTATGTGCCGATGGGAATATTTGATAGAGATTATATTGCTATCGATTCCTGTCAGACAATCCCCGACGCCACTCTCTACCACTTCGGCATCCTCACATCGACCATGCACATGGCCTGGATGCGTGCCGTCGCTGGTAGGCTGAAAAGTGATTATCGCTACAGCAAAGACATCGTCTACAACAACTTCATTTGGCCAGAAGCAAATGAGGCGGAGCGAACAGAGGTAGAAAAGCTATCCCAAGCGATCCTCGACGCCCGCGCCGCATTCCCAGACTCCTCACTCGCCGACCTCTACGACCCCCTCACCATGCCTCCAAATTTAAGCAAAGCCCACCGTACTCTCGACCGATATGTCGATCGCCTGTACTCAAAATCCGGCTTCACCACCAACGCCGAACGTGTGGCGCATTTGTTTGAGTTGTATAAAGGGACTGCCAAATGAATCGTAAGCCTGCAACATACACATACCACCGCTTTTTAGATGAATCTGGCGACATGACATTTTTTGACAAGAATGGCAAGAATAGCGTAGGCGCAGATGGAGTATCAACTGTATTTATGATAGGGATGGTTCATATAAAGTCCGATCTGGAAAAAGTTAGGAATGATATCACTAGGCTTACTCAGCAGGTAGTCGAAGACCCATATTTTGCTGGCATACCGAGCATACAAAAACGTGTCGGCAAAGGCGGGTTCTTCTTTCACGCCAAGGATGACATACCCGAGGTGCGCAAGATAATGTATGACTACCTGCGCAACGAGCTGATGTTTAGCCTAGAGGTGATAGTCGCACGCAAAATAGAGAGTACATTTACGTGGCAACATCAGAAAAACGAAGCGCTATTTTATTCTGACGTATTAGGTCACTTGCTAAAGTCAAAGTTAGGTCAGTCTGGCAAGCTAGTGCTCAATATCGCCGAACGCGACAAGACGACATCGAATGCCAACTTACAAACTGCACTCGATGGGGCAGAGGAGCGGTATCGCAATAACCCGCGCAATACACGGCCACTACAAAAGAACGTAGTATTCAATGTTCAAAAGCCAACTGGCGAGCCCTTGCTGGCAGTCGTTGACTATGCCCTATGGGCAGTGCAACGGGTGTTTACTCGAGGAGAGATGCGGTATTATGATGTACTGCGAGACAAGATACCGCTCATCATTGATATATATGACAGAGATAAGTACAAGGATTGGGGCAACTACTATGGCACAGGCCGGAATAATTTTCTGACGAAAGATAACCACATAAAATAGGCCCGTAATATTCTAGGTATTGCTACCAGCGGCATGGAGCCGACATTCGAATAAGACAGGCCTATGATTTGATTATATCATATATTGCAGAAAATATCAATATACTACCTATAGTATAGCACAAGCACTATGTTATGTGCAATTTTGAGCTCAAAAAAAACTACAAAACCTCCCATCCCTCCCAAAACCTGGAGCCTTGGTGTGCATCACAGGGTTCATCACAGGGTTTATCCCTGTAAGGTGTTATTTCGTGCAATATAGCTCATCGATCTATTCTGCGAGCAGTGTACGGTCGACAAGGGTATGGCGAGTTTTTTCGGCGTAATGCGTAGCGTCATAGGCGGCACTCAGCAAGCTGCCGCTAAACGGTGCCTCAGTTACTTTATCAAACAAAACGGCTTGTTGCCAAGACGTCAGGTGGGGGTTACTTTTCATACACTTAGTATAAGGGTGTATGAATACTATCGTGATTGCTGGCGGATGTTTCTGGGGTATGGAGGAGCTGTTTAGAGATCAGCCTGGCGTGATAAATACAGAAGTCGGCTATACGGGTGGGGAAAATAACAACCCGACTTATGAGAATCATCCGGGACATGCTGAAGCACTGCAGATCACCTATGATGAGGAAAAAACAGATGCAAACACGCTCTATGACTATATGTTTCGGATTCATGATCCAACTACTATGAATCAACAGGGAAATGACGTAGGCTTGAGCTACCGCTCAGCAATATTTTACGCAAATGATATGCAGTTGAAGTTTGCGAAAAAGGCTATTGAGCGCAATCAGAGATATTGGCATAAGCCTATAGTCACGACTCTCGAGCCACTGGAAACGTTTTGGCCAGCCGAAGATTATCACCAGGATTATTTACATAAACATCCTGGTGGTTATACTTGCCACTATGAGCGATTTTAAACGTATATGTGACTTTATCGCATGCAAAATTTAATCATCACGAATTGGTAGCAGGTCGATCGGTGTCTTGAGAATGGCTGCGAGCTTGTCGAGCTTTTGAAACTTGCCATAGGGTATCTGGCTACCGTCGGCATAGTAAAGCCGGTAATAATAGCTATAGTGTTGCTTTTCGCCATTGAAACGAAGTGTCGTGGTCGGCTCATCGACGCGACGGATATACCAACCTGGCTTGAGCCCGGCGATGATACGACCAAGTTTGGCATAGTGGTTAAATGTCATGTCATCATTGTAGCTGATCAGGTAATTTTATTGTCTTATATTTAGATCATAGCAGTATAATTGTATTTTTCATCAAGAGTAAATATAACGACTAGAGTGCAATAGTGTCTTTGGATTTTTGCCGACCCTCAAAATCAACTTCGTAGATGAGAGCGGCATCCTGGAGCATTTCGAGGCTGCCGATCTGCGTGTCAGAAATATTTTCGATGTATTTGACGAGTGAACGGATAGAGTTGCCGTGGGCGATGACAAGTACATTTTGGCCGTGGCGAACTCTGGGCAGGATGATACGCAGATAAAACGGTATGGTTCGCTGATAGACGTTTTGCAGCGATTCGCCGCCTTCGACAGGGCTGTCCCAGCTGCGGCGTAGTTCGTCGTAGGCCTTATCTCCGATTGCTTCGCGGACAGCATCTTTGTTCATACCGGTGTAAACGCCGTAATCACGTTCGTTAATCGCGGCCGAGGCTTCCGAATGCAGATCAAGCTGTCCTGAGGCATTCATGATACCCTCGAGAGTTTCTTGGCTGCGAACTTGCTGCGATGGGTAAGCGTAGTCAAAATGAATATCTTTAAATAATTCGCCCATCTTCGCCGAATCCTCCAAGCCTTTTTTGCTCAGATGTACATCAGTCGTACCTGTCCAGCGGCCTTCTGCGTTCCATTCGGATTCACCGTGGCGAACGAGGACTAATTTGCCGGTTTTGTTGTGGGATTCGACCTTGTTGGGGGTTTCTCCATACCAGAATCGAACAATATTTTGTACCGTCGTATCGTTAATACGAGAAATTGCTTCCTGCGTGTTAAATGCAGCGTGCTGGGTCGTGATAACATTTGGCAGCTGCAGTAGGGCATGGACTTCGGCAGCGTGCTCAAACGTGCTTGGGCTGGTTGCATTGTTGTTGAGCGCGTCGATGATGCCGCTACTGAGCATGAGTTTTTCGCCTTCGATCGTATCAAGGCCTGCTCCGGCGAGATGATTCGTACGAAGCGCATGTATCAAAGCACGGTTTTCTACCAGCTCTCCCCGAGCAGTGTTGATGAGATAGGCGCCTTTTTTCATTTTGGTGATCGTCGCTTGGTTAATCAAATGGTAATTATCCGCTAGTAGCGGGGTATGAAGCGTGATGATATCGCTGCGATCAAGCAGTTCATTAAAACTGACATAGCTGAAGCCGATTTCTGCGGCCAGTTTGTCGTTTTGACGGACATCGCAGGCGATGACATCCATATCGAAACCTTTGGCGATTTTGGCGCTATGGCTGCCGATATGGCCCATGCCGATGATGCCGATAGTTTTGCCTTTGAGGTCGATGCCGGTAAAGTTACTTGAGCGAAATGTTCCAGCGCGTGTGGCCTCGGCGGTAGGGATTAATTTTCGCGTCAAGGCAAGGATGAGCGAAAAAGCGGCTTCGGCGACGGTATTTTCACCATATGTCGGTACATTAACGATCGTCACGCCACGCGAGGTGGCCGCCTCCATGTCGATGTGATCAAAACCCGTACTGCGAGTAGCGATGAGTTTAAGTCGCGGCATTTTCTCTATCATTTGACGTGTGACTTGACTGGCAACGAAGACAGAGATAACTTCAGCATCGGTGTTAAGATTGCGCAGTGAAATCGTATCGCGGCAAAATTCCCAGTGGTGATCAGTCGAAGACAGACCGCCATCCAGCTGATGCTCGTCCAGTCTAGTTGTCTCATAAAAAACGATCACTGCCATACAAAGATCCCACTCCGTTTATGCCTATTTTCTATGCCATATGATACACCTAGGCGGTGAGATATACTAGGGAAGTGGATGAAGTAACTGATCAGCAATTCAACGACATGATAGCCCAGGCGATGGATGAAATGCCGCCGAAATATATCGAAGGTCTGCAAAATGTCGCAATCACGTATGCCGATGAGCCCACGCCTCAACAGACGCACAAACTCAAACTGCGCGGAGATCAGCTCCTGCTCGGCCTGTATGAGGGGATTCCACGGACACAGCGTGGTGCAGGGTATAATTTAGTGCTACCGGACAAGATTACACTGTTTAAATACCCGATTATGGCCGTGACACATGATGAAGCAAGTTTTTATCGCCAAGTAAAACATACACTGTGGCATGAAATTGCGCATTACTATGGGCTTGATCATGACAAAATTCATGAGATCGAAGCTCGTTGGCATTGACTTTTTATATCGTTTATGCTAATATAAAAGTGTAAGTTACACTATGTTGAAAATAAAAAAATCATTCTTATTGCATCTTCCACATCTGCAGCTGACGAGCACCCAGCCAATGGAGCTTAGCGCAGTTCTTGATGACGGCGATGAACTCTCTCAGGCGATGAAGGCTGACCCTGACGATCACGATGACAATTGGGTACTGACCGACCGTCCTGACGAATCCGAGCTGGATGCATTTTGGACGACTGTCGAGGATGATGTTCGCAAAGACCCCAAGTGGTTTACCTTCGACGACTAGCGTTTTGATGCAGAGCTTGCTATATTTACAGCATGAGCTTTTTTAGTGATTTGGGATCAATCGCCCGCGAATTCAACCAGATTAAAGATGATCTGAGTGGTACGCTTAATGAAACGGTGGCTGATGCTACCTCTGCGGCAAATCAAGCCTATGGTGATATTACAGCAAGCGCCAAATCTCTCTCAGCTGATGCTAATGCAGCATCCCAGCAGGCTGTTGACGCGGTTAAAAAAGTGAAACAAATTGATATTAGGCAATCGATTGAGGGCATAACATCTTCGAAGTCTTTAAGAAAAGATAACGAGTAACGGAGGACAGGCGCATGGAAGAGCCAAAGCCGGAACCAGCAAAACAAACCGAACCAGTCCGATCAAAAACTGTTTCGCCGACGTCTGAGCCGAAGGAACAGCACAGCCGCGCCTTTTCATTTGTCAGCACAATGTTTTTGCTGGCAGTACTCGCAGCTGGAGTGATGACATACCTTTGGTATAGCCAAAAAATGCAAAACCAAAGTCTTCGAAGCGACGTTACGAGTGCGCATAGCACCGAGTCAAGCCTTCGGACACAAATGGATAAACTCAAGAAGGAAAATACAAATCTTAGAAACGTTGTAGGAGATCAAGCAGCGACTGGTCATGACGCTACAGCGACTGACAAAGAGGCTATGCTTGAAACGGCTCAGAGGTACGTTTCGGCATATAAAGACTATGAAAATAGCACGATCGAGGCTGACGCGCGTAATTATCGAAGTGATGCAACTTTCGTATTGGTGCCTGTCGTGACCAAGAACCCTGCATCAAACATGGGGTGTGTTATGAAAAAGGCCCATGAAAACTGGGTAGTTATTTCATGCGGGCAAGGATCGCCAGATCAAGACACCCTTGATCGATTTGGCGTGCCGACAGACTTTACTAATGTACGATAATTTTTGTAAAAAGAAATGACATGGAACTAAACACCTCGCAGCCACAGCACTCACAAATAGTAAGCAAGCCTTCACGTAATCCAATTATTATGATTGTAGTGGGCGCGCTGCTTATCGGTATTGTTTTGATAGGGTTATTATGGTGGCAAAAAGACCAAGAGCTGCAATCGGTCAATAGCATACTAAAGGGTGCACAAGATCAGATAGTGAAGCTAAATGATAGTAAAGATTCGCTACAAGGAAAAAATACACCGGCAGACCCAAATGATACGAAGATGTCACAAAAAGATGCTGTGCTGCTTGGAGCGTCAAGCTACTACTGTATGATTAAGAATTTTGGTTGCGATAAGGTTGCAGCGACAGTGACAAAATTTCAAGAAGAAACTGAGACAACGCCAGGGTTTGCTATGGTGACAGCTTCTAATGCGAGCTCTCAAGAAGGCTTTAAACTTTGGTTAGAGCATACTCCTGGGGCACCATCGTCTTATGATTGGGTTGTTATATATGCTGGTCAGAATGTCCCACCAGCAGATATTGTGAGCAGATTTGATATCCCCAGCTCGTTTGTTAACGGTCAATAGGCCTTATTGCTTGTCTCTGCGTTCTACATCTGTTATAATCTGGAGTTGATTTACAGAAATTAAGCAAGGAATCTCATGAAAGCAGTTGTTCGCATCGGCGGCAAGCAATACATTGTCGCTGAAAAAGAGACCCTCCTGGTGGACCGCCTCCCGGAAGGAACCAAAGAGCTCACACTCGAGCCACTGATGACATTTGATGGCAAAAACGCCACTGTTGGCGCGCCGTTGGTGTCTGGAGTCAGGATCAAAGCTAAGGTTGTCGACGAAGAAGTCAAAGGCGATAAACTTCGCGTTATTCGCTACAAAAGCAAAAAACGCGTTCACAAAGTGACAGGGCACCGCCAGAAGTATTCGCGTATTTCTATTGGCGCTATCAAGTAGTCTTCGCTTGTCAGCAAAAATAGCCTGTTTAGAGGCTATTTTTGGTTATAGACGTGGAGTATACTCCAATAACAATTGTTTCACGCGTGGTATAATCATGAGAGTAATGAGTGAGGGAACTACATGAGCTCACCAGTGATTATCGCGGTGACAAACCAAAAGGGCGGCGTCGGTAAAACGACGACGAGCATTAATATTGCCTACTGTCTACACAAAGCAGGCAAACGCGTACTGCTGATTGATTTTGATCCTCAAGGAAACGCAACGAGCGGTCTAGGGTTTGAAAAGGATCAACTGAGCCACACGGTACTTGATGTCATCAGGCAGCAGGTACCGCTTCAAGACACCATTCTAACGACAGCGTATAAACAATTTGATCTTGTGCCGTCAACACCGGAGCTGGCAAATGCTGAGGTGGAGCTTGCAAGGGCGGAGAGACGGTTCATCCGCCTCAAAATGGCCCTTGCTGATCTTGAGGGATATGATTACGTGATAATCGATAGCCCACCTAGCCTGAGTTTGCTGACGGTGAATGTCTTGATAGGAGCGCGCTTTGTACTCTTGCCGGTTCAGGCCGAGTTCTATGCCTTGGAGGGTCTTGGCCAGCTGCTCGAGACGATGCAGCTTGTCCGCAAGGGGCTCAACCCGACGCTTGATTTGATTGGCGTGCTCGTAACCATGATGGACACACGCACAACTCTGAGCAAGCAAGTTTACGAAGAGGTCAAAAAGCATTTCCCAGGGAAAGTATTCGAAACAGTCATCCCCAGGAACGTCCGAATAGCGGAGGCGCCAAGTCATGGACTACCAGTGGGTGCCTACGACAGCTGGAGTAAAGGGGCAAGGGCCTACAAACATGTGACAAAAGAAGTGATGAACCGTGTTGAAGAAAAAGGAGCGGCATGAAAAAAGGACTAGGCAGGGGGTTTGACTCCTTAATACCAACAGATGTACTCGACGAAAGTTTTGACCCGACAGCCGAGAATGACGGCAAAGTCTCCGAGCTACGCTATATTTCAGTCGATAAAATAACCGCCAATCCGGACCAGCCGCGGCGTGAGTTTGATCCCACTACACTCGAAGAACTATCAATCTCCCTCCAGGAGCATGGCATGTTGCAGCCGATTATTGTAGCTGCAAAGGGTGATGCGTATCAGGTGGTTGCCGGTGAACGCCGTTGGCGAGCCGCACAAATGGCTAGTATGGCTAAAGTCCCCGCGCTTGTGAGAACGCTCAGCAACCAACATAAGCTTGAAGTGGCATTGATTGAGAACCTGCAGCGCGAAGATCTTAATCCGCTCGAAACAGCCACGGCGTACCTCAAGCTCAATACGCAATTCAATCTGACTCATGAAGAGATCGCACAACGTGCTGGTGGCAAGGCTGTCAGTACGATTACGAATACAATTCGACTATTGCGACTACCTGATGATGCCAAAGATGCAGTCGTAAAAGGTGATATAAGCGAGGGTCATGCTCGTCAGATATTGGCGCTTGAGGATCCTAATGCCCAGCGCAAACTGCTCAGAATGATTATCCTGAATGGCTGGAGTGTTCGTAAGGCAGAGCAGTTCGTTGTAGGATACAAAAAAGCCAGTCAGGACGACGACAAGGCCGAGACAGCGGTTCGCCATACTCAGACTGAGACTGATTTTACACGGCAACTGAGCCGTCGTTTTGCAATGAAAGTCACACACAAGACGACAGCTCATGGCGGCCAGATTATTATTAGCTACAAGGACAACAAAGACTTAGAGCGTCTCGAGAATTTGTTACAGTAGCTACGGGCGTGTTAGAAATCAGTAGAGATTTTGTTGAATGGGTAAATCCGCAAGGCGACCGGACCAACAATATCATTTAGAGGGATGAACCCTAGCCCATTTCGTGAGTCAAGTGATTCGCTGCCGCCGCGGTTGTCGCCAATCACAAATATCGTACCGGTATCGACGGTCACGTCAAGCTGTCCGGTTACGAATGAGGGTGATACATCGATGCCGTCGTAGGGGTTCAGGCCCTCAGAGTGCTCATTATTATAGACAGTGACATGACCGCCTGTTACGACGACACGTTCGCCAGCAAATGCGATGACACGTTTGACAACGAATTCATCGCTTCGCATTTGATCATAGAGAGGATTACGAAACACAATAACATGGCCACGCGCTGGCATGTAATCCTTTCCTTGTAGAGCAGTGAATGTCATGGGGATGCGATTTACGATTAGACGGTCGCCAGTGTACATGGTAGGCTGCATACTCGGTCCGGTCACGCTAAAACTTCGAAAAATAAGAGCATTGATCAACCAGGCTCCAACTACAACGCCAATGACAAAAAAAATAATCCCAAAGAGGTCGTTGAATCGTCGTTGATGCTTGATTGCTAACATACCTTACTAGCATACATGCTTCGAAGCGACTACGCTAGCGTTTACCTGCAAGCTGAGAACGGCTATACTATGAAGAACTTATATGAAACATCAGCCCCCAAGAAATATTGATGGATTTGGTTTACGGCGACGCAAGGCAGGGGCCGAGTCGTCTACCGCATCGTCCCATGAGATCGATACATTACCTGTTCCGCAACAGTTTTTAGAGAAGCCTGTCGAGCATAGCGTACCGATTGTTCATAAGCGATTGGCAGCTGCGGCTGTCGGCCAAACACAAACGACTGCAGCAAATCCGGGGCTGGCGCAAGAAATTCATGATTCATTGAGCGCCATCGATGATGAAAAAAAGCCTCATAAATCAAAACCACGGATCGGCCGTAAAAAACTGATCAAACGAGTCATGCTTTTGATCATTCTCGCTTGTATACTCTGGGCGGGGTTTATTGGCGTCAAGGCTCTCCTCGCCAGCCGAAGCGTGTTCAATGGTAATATCTTCGACGTGTTTTCAAATAAGCAACTCAAAAAAGACCAATATGGCCGCAGTAATATACTCTTGTTTGGCACGAGTGAAGATGATCCTGGCCATGAAGACAGCGGCGCCGAACTGACAGATTCCATCATGGTGATTAGTGTGAGCCAGGAAAAAAAGGATGCGGTGATGTTTTCGATTCCACGAGATTTATGGGTGGATTACGGAAGAGCATGCGATGCGGGCTATAGCGGCAAAATCAATGCTGTCTATGAATGTGGTAAGCAAGGTGCATCAGAAGAAGCGGGCGCACAGACCTTAAAAGGAGTAGTGAGTGACGCGTTCGGCATCAGTATTCAGTACTATGCCAAAGTAAATTATTCTGCCCTCAAGGATGCAGTCAATGCTGTTGGGGGTATTACGGTGACGATAGATAGTGACGATCCGAGAGGGGTCATGGATACGAACTTTGATTGGCAGTGTGGGGCAACATACGCGCAGCGGACGGCAACCTGTCCTCCGCGTGGACATATGGTGGATTATAAAAACGGGCCAGCAAATCTTGATGGGGTCCATGCACTTGCTCTTGCCCGAGCACGCAATGCAAATCATGATGGCAGTTACGGCCTTGGGGGCGGTAATTTTGACCGTGAACAATACCAACAAAAAATCATCATCGCTATAAAAGAAAAAGCTGCGAGCGCTGGAACATTGGCGAATCCCGTGGCGATGACAGGGCTGATCGATAGCGTCGGTGACAATGTAAAAACGAATTTTGAAACTGCAGAAATACGAGCGTTGATTGACCTGGCATCCTCAACTGACCGCACCAAAATTCGTAGCCTTAGTTTGGTTGATGAAAATTCTCCACTGGTAACGACTGGTGACTACGGGGGTCAGAGTATTGTTAGGCCGGTTGAGGGGATTGACGACTTCTCGGCAATAAAAAACTTCGTTCAGACACAGCTTAATACATCCAGTAGCGCTGAAACGAGTGAGAGCGCTACTATTGAAGTGTTGAATGGTACTGATAAGTCAGGGGTTGCAAGCCGTAAAGAGGCTGAGCTTGAATCAAAAGGGCTGATTATCACAAGTATTGGTGACGCGCCCTCGAGTACAAGCTATGGCAAAGTTCAATGGTTTGATATGACCGGAGGGACCAAGCCCAAGACGGCAAAAAAGCTGCTTGATGTGCTCGGAGAACCAAGCAGCGGCTCCAGCTTGCCAGCCGGCGTCTACTCAAATGCCGAATTTGTTGTCATCGTCGGCGACTAGTGATAGACATGTGGGCCGCATGGGTGACGGCAGAAATTATGAGTGATATAATAGATCGTATAATGGACTTGATCAAATCTGTAGCCAAACGCTCACAGCTGAGCGATGTCGTATATATTTTGCTTAACCTTGCCTTGGCGTGTGGTGTGCTGTTGCTGACGATTGCGTTTCAACCACCGTATCTCGCGTACGCGCTTGTTCTGTTGAGTAAATGGCGCGTGTTTGCTGTCAGGGCTCGGTATTGGTGGGCAAATTTACAGACGAATACCGTTGATGTGCTTGTCGGTGCCAGTGTCGTGACGCTTATTTGGCAGGCTTCGGGTACGCTACTTGTTCAGACGTTTATTGCGCTTTTGTACGCAGCCTGGCTTCTCATATTAAAGCCGCGCAGCAAGCGGATATACATGATCTGGCAAGCGGGAGTAGCGCAGTTCCTGGCTATTATGGCACTTTTTAGCATCGCCCATGTTCTCGACTCGGCGGTTGTTGTGACTGTCTGCTACGCTATTGGCTACGTCTGCGCCCGTCATGTGATGGGTGCCTATGACGATCAAAACCTAGCTATGCTGTCGATGATATGGGGATTCTTTATCGCAGAGCTCGGATGGCTGTCATATCACTGGACGACAGCTTACTCCTTAACGACAACACTTCTCCTCCCGCAAGCTTCAATCATCGCGGCGCTGTTCGGGTTTGTTGCCCTCCGTTGTTATGACGCACTTGTTCGCGAAGTTCCGCTATGGCGCTCAGTCAAGGCACCGGTCTTGTTCTCATTTGCGGTTATGGCTATTTTGCTCTTCAGCGAACTCTCAGCTATCTTCAATCATACTGCATAGATA